>CALARU010000071.1 GCA_937888715.1 uncultured Planctomycetaceae bacterium
TTTTTACGGACTGCATCTTCAAACAAAAGTTCAAACAGTGATGCTGCGGTAAAAACATAGATACCCATCGAGCCGAGCGAGAAGCCGGGATTACCGACGATTTCGGGTGGATGCTCAGGTTTTTCGACAAAGGAGGTGATGCGATCATTGGCATCGACATCCAGAACACCAAATTGGTTGGCTTCATTTACCGGAACAGGAATACAGCCAATGGTGAGGTCGGATCCTCTTTCGATATGGAGGCGAATCATTTCGCTGTAGTCCATTTTGTAGATATGATCTGCTGCAAGAATGACGATATATTTTGGATTGGCTTTTTCGATGACATAAATGTTTTGGTAGATGGCATCTGCGGTACCTT
Source organism: uncultured Planctomycetaceae bacterium (assembly GCA_937888715.1). GTDB lineage: Bacteria > Planctomycetota > Planctomycetia > Gemmatales > Gemmataceae > UBA969. Next base: position 362 of record CALARU010000071.1, read on the forward strand.
TGTACCAGTGTTCATCAATTCGCTGTTGTGGGGGAAGTACTTCGACATACTCATCGAGTTGGGGGCTGAGGAAATTCCAGCCCAGGTTTAAATGCCTGTCGAGGCTTCGCGCTTTGTATTGGGTGAGTACTAGAATTTTACGAAGGTTGCTATTGAGACAGTTCGAAAGCGGGAAATCGATGATGCGGTAAAGTCCGCCAAAGGGAACTGCAGGTTTTGCACGGTCTCTGGTGAGTGGTTCGAGTCTGGTGCCTTTGCCGCCTGCAAGTATTAGGGTTAGTACATCACGCAAGATAAATCCCCTTTAAAATCTTATTTGTAATCATCGTAATACTGTAACAGTTTTGTAGCATGATGCTTTGCGGAAAATCTGCTTTCGGCTGATTCTCTGGCATTATGCGCAATTTCAGAGCCTCTTGCTGGATCGTCCAGCATTAGTCTGATTCTTTTGGCAAGCTCTGCGCATTCGCCTGGCGCATAAAGAACCGCAGTTTTTTCATCTTCAACCAATTCTGCCATGCCTTGTGTCTTTGATGCGATCAAGGGCCTGCCTGAAAGCATGGCTTCTAGGGTGGAGTAATAACCTCCGGGTGTAAGGTTGGTTACAAGAATAATAGAGGCATTTGCAAGCCAGGGTTCTTGGTAATCGACCTGTCCACGAAAGTCGATTTTATCTTTTGTCATCAGGGCTGTGCGAAAGGAATGAAGGCTTTGCAAATTAGCGCCGGTGCCATTGAGGCACAATTTTATTTCGGGTTTGACATAGTGAAGAATATCCATGCTCCAAAGGGCATCACGATGGTTGAAGTCGTGATGAAAGGGGCCTGAGGAAAATAAATAAGGTGTTTCAGATAAAGGTGCGAGAGATTTAGGCGCAACTTGAAGCGAGATTCCTGGTGGAAGATGCGCCAACTTAGATGCTGGAATACCTAGAGTTTGCAGTCTATTTTTCGAAGCTAGGGTGAGGCAGAATATTTTGCGTACCTTCGTGAGTAATATTTTGCGCCATGCATTGGGTCGAAGCCCAGTTTTCGGAAGGCCCGATAAAAATGATTTTGCGAGGAAGGAAGGCGAGGAAAGCCCAAGGGCGTCTAAAGCTTTGAGGCTGATCACATGGAGGAAATCGCTGGGTATTTGCTGCAGCCATTTTCTTAATTGGAATAAAGCTTTGATATCCCAAATGCCTTTGCTATCGAAATGGGAAACCATTGCTCCTGTATTTGCGAGTAAAGAAGACCATGGGGCTTCTCGGCCTAGAACACCAACCGCAACCGTGTAATTCATGGATCGAAGTTCAGTTACGCAAGCCAGCAGTTGTCTGGAATGGCCACTGTATTCGGTGCTATCGATGAAGAATGTAAACGCTGGCAAAGGTAATCCAATCTGCAAATAAAAGCCGGGAAGTTAGGACAAATCCCCGATGAAAGGGAGGTTGCGATATTCATCGTTATAGTCTAACCCATAACCCACTACGAATTTATCTGGTATTTCGAAACCACAGTAATCGGGCTCGATTGGGTGTTCTTGCCGACCTATTTTACGTAGCAGCACCGCGGTTCGAATGTTTTTGCAGCCCTTTTCCTTTAAATAGATGCTGAGTTTGCTAAGGGTGTGCCCCGAATCTAAAATGTCGTCTACGAGAAGGATATTACGGCCTTGGATGTCGGGAAGCATTGAGGAATCGATGTTAAGATCGCCAGGCACCGTGGTTTCGCCTCGATAACTGCTGGCGCGAACAAAGCAAATGCGCACAGGAAGATTTAGATGGCGAACCAGATCAGATACGAAAATGAGGGCTCCTGTAAGAACAGCAACTACCGTAAGGGGTTGGCCATTAAATTCTGCTGAGATAAGTTTGGCGATTTCTGTGACTCGTTTTTTAATTGTATCTTCGTCGATTAGGGTTTTCACAAAAGCTCCAATAAAAATAGAGGCTGAAATAAGATCAGATAAAGTTAAAGCAATTTCCCTGAGGGCCTATTCCCCCTGTTTTACCTTTCTTTGATTATTATGACTAGACTGGTCTTGCACGATTTCTAGAAAGCGTTGTAAATCCTAATAGTGAAATAGTTTCGAAGGTCTGACAAGGAGCAAGGATGGCGATCCTCGAGGTGCGCGGACTGGTCAAGTACTATGGCAGCCGCAAAGTGGTTGACGGGGTTACTTTTCAAGTGGATGTTGGGGAGGTCGTGGGTTTATTAGGGCCTAACGGCGCCGGGAAAACCACGAGTTTCCGCATGACCACCGGGCAGGTTACGCCCAATGGTGGGAAAGTAATTTTCGCAGGAAAAGATGTGACTCATCTGCCAATGTTTGGTCGTGCCCGATTGGGTATGGGTTATTTGGCGCAGGAAACTAGTGTTTTTAGAAAACTGACGGTTGAACAAAATGTCATGGCGATTTTGGAAATCATGCCAAAGCATCGCGTTCTTGGTCGTAAGTTGACTCGTGCGGAGTGCCTTGATCGCACCGAAAAAGTTCTGGATAAATTCGGGCTCACGCATTTGAGAAAAAATAATGCTGCGCGATTGTCAGGCGGAGAGAAAAGAAGGTTGGAAATAGCCCGTTGTTTGGCTTGTGATCCGCTTTTGATCCTTTTGGATGAACCTTTTACGGGTATTGATCCCCAAACCATCGAAGATATTCAGCATATTGTGCTCGATTTGAAGAAGCAGGGGATTGGTATTTTAGTTACGGATCATAGGGTTCGTGAAATTTTATCGATTACTGACAGAAGTTATTTGATCAAAGGTGGAACGGTGCGCACGCATGGTGCCCCTCAAGATTTGATTCGCGATCCGATAGCAATTCAGGAATATCTAGGTAATAGCTTTAATAATGATTCAATAGGGTTGCCTACCACGGTAATTCCATCGCGTGAGACGATGGGTCTAAGGCCCCCATCAACCCCTTTGGTGCAAGAGAAGCCAGTTGATCAAACGCAAGGTGTGCAAAAGTTGATAGAGCGCGAGAAAGTTTTAGAGTTATTGGTGCAGTTTGCCTCGGGGTCTGATAGAGCAGGGGAAGAGTTGCAGCGTTATGGCATTAGTGCGGTTCCCTTTTTGCTGGATGCCCTCGAAAGGCGCGATTCAGAATTACGCAGAAGGGTGCATGGGTTGCTCGAGCAAATAGCCCGTGGGCCCATTCCTTTCGATCCTTTCGCACCAGAAGCCCAGCGAAGGCAGCAACTGAGTGGCTTAAGAGATTCTTTTACGAAGCTGGCAGGCTAAGATGACCCTAGAATTCAAGAATCTTATTTCCCGATATATTCATGGCGGTTATTTATTGAGGCAAGCGGTTGCCCATATGCCCCTCGAGAATTTATTGGCTCGGCCCATTGAGGGAAAATGGTCCACTCTTGAGGTGGTTTGCCATATTGCAGATTTTGAGCCAGTGTTCGCTGATCGTATGAAAAGAGTCATTGCTTTGGAAAATCCCCAGCTATTGGGTGCGGATGAAAATCTTTTTTTAAAATCATTATCGTATCATCAACGAAATATTAGCGAGGAATTGGCATTGATTGATTTGGTTCGTTCGCAGATGGCAAGAATTTTGACTGTTTTGCCTGATTCTGCCTGGGGTAGAGTGGGCATTCATAGCGAAAAAGGCCCTGTTTCCTTGCATAATTTGCTCGAAAAAGCCATTGGCCATGTTGCACACCATTTGCCTTTTATTGAACAAAAAAAGAAGTATTTGGCATCGAATTAGCTGTCAATAAAGGTGTAGAATAAAGAATAAGTCGTGTTTGAAAACAGCTCCTAACTAATGAATTTAAATTAAATTAAAAAACAATCTTTCCTTGGCTTGACAAGGTTTTAAACTTTCCTAATAATTCCTAACATCATCAGTTTGAGATTAGTTGCTTTTGATTAAAAGATGATGTCAAGCCCAAGAGAGTAAGTGTTTAATAGCTAGTGGATTAAGGCAGGGCGGATCGGCTTTATTCTCAAGCGCTTCGGTGCCCAAGTAGTTTAACCTGAATAAGGTTTTTTGTTAACCATGAGTTCTTTTATTTTTGTTTCCTTTGTTTGAAGAGGGTTGTGTGATGACTAGTCAATTGCTTTCGTTAAAAGATCTGGTGGCCTTGAAACTTGGCATCACTGGGATTGTGGATCAAGTTCATGAGGACGCCTTTGTTTTGCCAACCATGCGGGATGATGATGACGATGATTTTGAAGATGACGACGATGATGACGACGACGACGACGACGATGATGAAGAAGAAGATGACGATGACGAAATCGACGATGAAGATTTTGATGATGAAGATCTTGATGAAGATTTCGATGATGAAGAACTTGATGAAGATTTTGATGAAGATTTTGATGACGAAGACGATGATGATGATGATGACGATGACGATGACGATGACGATGATGATGAAGACGATGATGATGAAGACGATGAATAATAATTAATGTTGTGTTGTTGAACCAATTTGATTGTTGAGCCAATTTAAGCAGGGTGAGCATTAATAATGTTCCCCTGCTTTTTTTAATTGTGGAAGTCTTTGCAGAATGAGATCTATGCGTTATAATCAATTTGATTAAGAAACTGTGAGTCCTTGATGAATTTAGTTTATTGCTTGATGGGAGCCTAAAATGGATCAATCTGAAAATAATCCCAGCGAGGAATCGAACCTTCCTGATTCAGGAAAATCGCAGAAAGCTGCATTGCTTGTGCAAAATCAGGCAGACTTCGAACTCGAATTTTATCAAGCAATTTTAAAAGTGAACCCCGACTATGTGGATGTGCTTAGGGTGTTGGGCAACCTGCTTACCTTGAAAGGTAAATTTGCAGAAGGCTTGGCAATTGATAAAAGATTGGTCAGGCTTCGCCCTGCAGATGCCTTGGCGCATTATAATCTTGCCTGTAGTTACTCGCTTTTGAAAAGAATTGAAATGTCGCTTAAAACCCTACGCCTTGCTGTGGAGCTTGGTTATTCAGATTTCCGCTACATGAAGGAAGATACCGACCTTGAATCCATCCGTCATGATCCTCGCTTCAGACAATTGATCAAAGACGGGGAAGGTCGATAGTTGGCTAAATTGGTTCATTTCCTTCAAAATTAAAAATAACCTTAAATGAGGCAGTTAAGGTAAGGCCGCTGAGATACAGGAATAATATTTCTGTTAACTTAGGGGTTATTACGCCTAATTTTAGACAAATCGGCCTTGAGATTTAATTCTTCATCTCGCTATATACCCCCCTCTAGACCAATCAAGAACCAAGTTTCTTGTAGGTAACTTTTTTAAGGATAGTTTTGGTTTATTCCAAGGAAGGAAATTGTAATGTCTCAATCTAGTAGGCCTATCGTTGGTATTAATATGGATCTTCATTACCCACAAAAAAATAAGCAAGGATTGCTTCGTTTAGCTAGCGGTTATTGCGACCGAATTCTTGAAGCTGGTGCGCTTCCTATCGTAATGCCTGCATTTACTAAAGATGCCGATTTGGATGCATTCCTTGCCATGGTGGACGGTATGGTGATGACAGGCGGAGCGGATATGGATCCCCGCAGGAATAATCAACCCATGCATCCATCTGTTCGGATGATTCCTGAAAGGCGAGAAGATTCAGACAGACTTTTGGTTCGCAAATTGATTGAAATGAAGAAACCCCTTTTAGGCATTGGTTTGGGCATGCAGCAAATCAATGTGGCACTCGGTGGCAATTTATTTTTGCACCTTCCTGAAGAGTTGCCCAAAGCATTGCCTCATTTTGATACCTCGGATGATTTTCATCGTCATCTTGCCTTGATCAAGGCTGACACCTATCTGATGGAAATTTATGGTGGTGAAGAAATGCGAGTAAACAGCAATCACCATCAGGCGGTAAAGAAGCTTGGGGATGGTTTGCGGGTTTGTGCTGTTGCTCCCGATGGAGTTATCGAAGCGATTGAATACATGGATCCATCGTGGTTTTGCATTGGGGTGCAATGGCATCCTCAATCAGATAATGCGACTGCGCTTGATACCCAGCTTTTTGAATGTTTCGTGCAGGCTTGTGCAGGCGGGTATGTCGAGCGAGAAGTAGAACTCGCAGCCTGATTTATTCTTAAAGGTGATGCATGATTCGAACTATACTTGGATTGCACGCTGGGGCTGGAGAGCACGGCGTGCATTCGGTTTTAATTGATATCCCAGATCAGATTGGTTTGATTCGCCCTGTTTTTCGTATGGGTATGTATCAAGCTTTTCCGCTTGAGGTTTGTCGTTGGCTTGCCAAGGCTGGCGATAAGCCCTCACGGGAGTCGAGATATTTTGACAACGCCTGCAAGATTATTGCGGATCAATTTTCCACGCTTGCATTGTCGACAATCAAAGAAGCGGATTTAAAGGAAGAGTCAATATTTGCAGTAGGTTGTGATTCTTCATTGGGTGCGATGGAAGGTTCGCGAAGGTTTTTGGCATTTCGGGGATGGGGCCCGGGCCAGGATATTTCCCAGACCACTGGATTGAGTGTGGTTTGTATTAATTCGGATGGCGATGCGGGCAGGTCTTCAAGTTTTGATCCGGTATTTTCGTATCCTGGGGCATCGATTTTTGCGCAGGGTAATGAACCCGTATTGATGATTCATCTTGGTGGTGTGATAAAAATTTCAGCCTTTGCGCCTGGTTTGCCCCCACTCACTTTTCAGGGCGGGCCATGTGCTTCGCTTTTTGAATTGATTTTTAATACGGAAAGCACAGCACTCCTGAGCGTAGATTTCCTTTCCAAGCGTGCGGTGCAGGGCAAAATGCAGCAACCGCTTTTGGATAAATGGTCTGGTTTAGCCTTGCGTTGCATGCCTTTTGGCAAATCTAAGAGTCGGGCTGATTGCGCTTTATTTCTTGAAGAAATACAGGCTGGGTATAAAGATCATGATGCAGAGGATTTGCTTTGCACGGCACATCACTTCGTGATTGAGTTAATAAAAAACCAGATGGAAAAAGTTCCTGCAGAGTATAAGGGCGGTAGATATATCATAACTGGTTCACATGCAAGAAATGGTTTTTTGCGTCATCTTTTGGGGTTAAGTCTTGCTGATAAAAAGCTAGAGATTGCCGATTCATGCGGTATCCCTGCGCCCTCTTGGGATTCTTTTTCTAGGGCCTTGGTTGCAACTTACGCCTTGGATGGGGTTAATCCACTTGCTGGAATCTCACGCAGCACGACTCGGCCTTTGGCTTCGTTTTATCCCGGGTCGAATGCTTCTTGGGGAAAATGCCTACGCTGGATGGAAAGGCACTCCCGTCAAGCCGGTTGATGGTTTAAGATTCCATTTGGAAGATGCATTTGCAGATGATTTTTTACCAGCGTAAGTTCTAGAGGTTGCACGCCATTTATGTCTTCACCCAGAAAACTTAAACTGCTGTTTACCGCAGACCTTCATTGGGGAATTGCCAAGGGAATGGTCGCAAACAATGCGTTGTATGAAGCTGTAAAAGAAAACACTCCCGATGTTCTTATTCTTGCGGGTGACATTGGGCATGCTGAAAACTTTGAGGTTTGTCTCGACAAATTCGCTTCTTTAAATTGCATCAAGGTTTTGGTGCCTGGCAATCATGATATATGGGTTTCAAACGATGATGAGCGGGGTAATTCCTGGGAGGTATACACGCAGCATCTTCCAAAGTTGGCGCAGAAATATGGGTTTCATTATCTTGACCAAGCCCCTTTGCATTTTCCAGAATGGAAGCTTTCTTTGGTAGGTAATATTAATTGGTATGATTACTCCTGGAGTGAGTCCACTTTCTGTGCGTTATTTCCGGATGAGGTTCATAGATTGAGCAGCAAGCGATTTTTGCGTGGGCAGCATAACGATTTTAATTTCATTCGCTGGCAACATGATGACAAATCCTTCACTAAAAAGATCGTTGCAGAGTTAGCAGAACATTTGCAACAAGCATCTAATCTTGGGCATCAGATTATTGTCGTCACCCATCATCCCGCATGCAGGGCGATAAGTTTCCCCATGCCTGATTCTGTTCCTACAATTGATTCTCTGCTTTGGGAAGCATTGGGAGGCAATCAGCTTTTGGAAGAAGAATTGATGAAATATAAGGGTTCTATAGCTTATTTGTTCAGTGGGCATACTCATCGAGAAAGAAAAGAAGACTGGGAGGGGATGCATGCCTACAATATCGGAGGGGATTATCATTACAAAAGGCAGCTTGAATTATCTTGGCCCGATCAGACAGTGATTGCGCGCGAGTTTCTTTCTCCATCTGATCTAGCCTGATTCTTTTTGCCTGTTTAATTGATTGTTGATGAATGGCTAATTTTAAAAATATCATGACCATTTGTTGTCACGACCTGTTGGATCAGGTACGCGACCGCAGAACTTTATTCATGATCATCATATTGCCCCTTGTGCTTTATCCCCTTGCGGGCGAATTGATTGTTAACCTTGCGGTTGGTCAGCAGTTGCGCCCTAAAAATATCACGGTCATCAATGCCCCCTCTGTATTGAGTAACACTGCTTCGCAATTTAATTCTAAGCTTCTCATTACTTTTGCCTCTCAGCTTGCTGCACTTCCTACTTTTAATTCTTCGCCTGTAGTTACTGCTGGAGTAATTGCGTTTATCCTAAACGGGCAAATTCAGCCTCCGCCCTTGTTTGTAATTGAAAATGAAAAATTAAAAATAGTCCAGGAGTATCTCAAAGATGATGCTCTAGCACTTTTGGCAAACTGGGAGCAGAAAAGCCTAGATGCTTCAGTTCTGCTAGATCTTCAAATGTTGGATCAAGCTGCACAAAAGTTTATTAGTGATGGTGCGGATGCGGTGCTAGTATTCCCTGAAAATTTTGCGCAAAGAGTTGAGCAGGGGGAAACTGTGCCGATTGTTCTTTTCTTAAACGAAAAAGATGACTCGATTAAATTGATGGAAGGCCAGTTGCGTGCTTTGATTTCCAGATGGGGGGCCAAATTGCGTTCTGCCCGTTTTCTTGCTCATGGTTTGACTCCTAATTTTCATCAAGTGATTGAAGTGGTCGAACTAGATTCGAGCAAAACAGGCGCAGGGCATCCACGCAATTCCATTCAAAAAGAAATCACTGGCGCAATCAAAAGAATTCTCCCATTGATGTTGGTCATGTGGGCTCTTGTAGGCGCCCTTTATCCTGCGATTGATCTTTGTGCGGGTGAAAAAGAGCGCGGAACCATGGAAACGCTTCTTATCAGTGCGGCTTCAAGGCAGGAAATTGTTTTTGGAAAATTTCTGGCAATTTGGACTTTCAGTACCGCTACCGCATTGCTCAACATTATTACGATGGGCCTGACCGCCACTCATTTAGCAATGACTTACATGAACATCGGGGTGTTTAATCCGTTGCTATTGTTTTGGGCGATTCTTTTGTTGCTGCCTTTGGGTGCATTTTTTAGTGCACTCTGCCTTGCAATCGGCGCATACGCCCGTAGTAGCAGAGAGGGCCAGTATTATTTGATGCCTCTCGTGATGATGACATTGCCTTTGGTTTTGATCACCCTTGCCCCGGGAACCAAGCTTGATCTTCCCACTTGTTTTATCCCTATCACGGGGATTTCGATTTTGCTTCAAGAGTTGATGGATGGTTCCAATTATGATTTGAAACACATGGTCTATCTGGTGTTGGTACTGGCTGCAACAGCGAGTTACGCTTATCTCGCGCTGCAATGGGCTGTCAGACAATTCAATCGAGAAGAAGTTTTGTTCAGGGAAGCCGAGCAGTTTCATTGGCCTTCGATTTTCAAATCGTTTTTGCCAGCTCGAAAAACCCTCAGTGGTGTTGGCACTGCTGTAATCGCATATTTTTTGGCGCTTCTTTTTATGCATCTGCCTAAAGAATATTGGGGCAGATTGAGGGTTGATCCTTCAATTGCCGGAATTGTCCCCATCGGGCTTTTGTTGTTATTCTGGATGAAGAATCCGGGCAAGTTGATTGTTTTGAAAGCCCCTGGTTGGGGGGGGATTTTGATAGCTATGGTTGTTGGTTTTGCATTGATCCCTGTGATGGCGCAATTAAGTTTGTTGGATGGAAAAGCAGAGGTGTTTAAAAATCTGTTTGATCAATTGCAGAAAGGGAATCTAGGTGCGCAGGGTTCTGTTAGCTTGGGACCAATTGCAGTATTGGGGTTTCTGATTCTTCCCTTGATTGTGAACGAGGTTGTATTCAGAGGCTTTTTACTCGGAAACATTAAAGCTTCTACCGGAATGGTCGAGGCATGCGGAATGACTGCCTTGCTGTTTGCAGCTCAATCCTTTCAGCCTGTGCGATTTCTTCCCGATCTTGTTTCGGGATTCTTTTTCGCACTTCTTGTGCTGCGATTTAATTCCCTTTGGGTTGCTATCATTGCACATCTTGCAACCGCATTGCCTGCGCTTATTGGGTTTCTTTCGCTATCTGGTCTACAAGGCTTTGCTGTTGATTATCAATCCATGCAGAATGCTTGGTTGTTATATGGCATGGTGACTGTAGTTGCTGTTTTGATCTTGCTAGCTTCAGCGGTTTTTCTGATCTGGCCTGAAATTCTTCTTGTTAGAATTAACAAACTTAAAACTCAGATTCAGGCAGGCAGTCTTTCTGATTAGTGACACAACAACCATTAAGGAATAGTTCAATATTCCTTGATGGCCCATCTAGATGATCTTAAAAAAAGCATCACACCGAGGGTTGCTTCATTAAATATTGTCAGAGAAGAGATCAGCTCAAATCGGGGTTATCATCCAAATTGTCGAACAGGGTAGGGCTGGGAGGTGGAGCGGGGCGTTTGATCCGTTTCGGCCGTTTCGATGTCGTCTTCTTCCGCGAACCGTGTGTCAGATAAACTGCTTTTGCAGCCATTTTCGCTTCGGCTGTCTTGCGGATGCCATATAGTTGGTCGGTCATTTTCTTAGCCCGCTCTGCGAATGGAACAACCCGAGGGGGGTAACTCGGGAGTAATTCGTCATTTAGAATTTGTTCAGCAGTTTGTTCCTTTAGTTCGGGTAGCCAACGCTTTACAAACTTGCAGTCGGCGTCCCAGTCGGCCAGTTGTTTGGCGGGGTTGTAGACACGGATAGCGTTCCACCCGACGACTCCGGCCTGCATTTGCAATTGGTTCAGGTGAATACCGGGGTCATAATCTCGGAAGACCCGGGCAAGGTGGGGGTGGATTAGGCGCCAATCAAGATGCAAGACATGGCACGCAAAACTCACCACCATCGCCCGCATGCGAAAATTGACGAACCCGGTAGCGGCAAGGCATCGCATAACCGCATCCACCAGAGGGTAGCCAGTGCGGCCCTCACGCCACGCTTTATGCAGTCGCTCGTCGTTTTCGTAGGGCACATCACGGTAGGAAGGATGGAGGCTGCGGAACTCCAAATCAGGTTCTGACTCCAACCGCTGGGTGAAATGATCTCGCCAGTGCAAGCGGCTCAAAAATGCGTTGAGGCTTTGCTTCCATCTTGAGGAAAGAGGATCATTCGGATCGAGGTCGGCTAGGCGAGATCGAACTGCGTGCCATATTTGCCTTGCAGTGATCGTGCCCCATGCCAGATGAACGCTAAGGCGCGAGCCTGCGGTGAAAGCTGTGTTCGGTGAGCTTATGCCTCCACGATACCATCGACTCCGGACGGTAAGGAAATCAGTCAATGTAGCTTTTGCATCAGCCTCACTCACTGGCTGCCAAAGTTGTTTGGTGGTGAACTGGGGCAGCTTAGGAAATGCTGTTTTTGCAGCTAAAGCGCGAAGTTCCTCTGGTTGAGAAATGCGAGGAATCTGCATCGGCTGAATGTCTGCAATTCGCGATCTCCACAACTGTTGTAGTTTGTCCCGGTTCACTCCACCTCTTTTCACGCTCGATTGGGGGAACTCGCGATATGTTATTCCTCTATCAAGGCACCACTTAGCGACTGCTCGGTCGCGCCGGAAGGTAATGTTGTTGCCTATCTCTTCGTGAGCGAAAAGATGGGTAAAAGGTATGCGTTCATACAACTTGGTTAACTTTTCGACGACTTCGCCATATGCGATTACAATATCAGAACTCATTTGCCTTAGGCCTTGACGAAGACCGTTTATGGCTTGCCACTGAGCTTGGATATGCATATCGGAGGAGTCGTTTGCCGTTAGCAACGATGGTTCGAAACAGAAGAAGGGCAGAGCGTTGAGATGGAGCCGGTCGGCTTCTACCAGACAGGCGTTGTCAGTTAGCCTGGCATCTCGTTTCACCCAAATCACGGCAGGAGCTTTTGTCACGGGTGCTTCCTCTTTGGCGAACTTGGCCGGTGACCCAGCACTTGTATGGCAACTTTCTCCCAATAGCGTGAGAAGCGTTTAGGTTCAGGTGGGTACACTGTTAATGTGGTTCGAGGGTGGACTAATACCCGAAACTTTAAGCGCAATTGATCGGCGGTTTCTATGACCCATGGGTTGGGGTGCTCGGAAATATGGATTGTTGTGGCACCCAATTTGTGAGCAAGGGTTGTAAGCCTTTCCACTGGATCTCCAACAAGAGTCAGTTTGGTCGAGTTCGGTAAGTTTTTAAATAAGTCGTCGATACCGTCAGCAACAAAACTTAGTCGGTGATAAGCCCAAGGCTCGGCTTGCAACGCGGGTTTGTTGAATACGAATGCTACCGCAGCGTTGGGATTCTGTGCCAAGCACTCATCGGCCCATGATATCGCAGCATCATGAACCCAGACTAGATCGGTGCTGGGTGGTAGCATAGCTATATCCTCGGGGATAACATGACTTGCTGGTTGTGTGTTATTTGTAACTGCAGCCTTGTCTGCAACTTTTGAAAAGAATGGCGCAGTTGAACCAGCGAATAAACGATGTTGCAGTGTTGGGTAGTCGGCATCAAAAGGACATTTAACCTTGCATGAGTTACACCATTTCCTACTACTGAAGTTGGCGATGTTATCTTTGTTCATGAAGTACGGCTTGCTGGCAAATGTGCCTTCCACCCACTGCCAGCTTGCAGAGTTGCTGGCGATGTCGCCATCGTAAAGGTGTTGGCGAAACAATTTCGCACCCTCTTGCCAACGCACCCCGCGGAAGTGGCATAGGTATGCTGCAAACCAAAGGCGGGCATGATTGTGCAAGTAACCTTGATCGAAAAGATCGCTAAGCATTCCATCGATACACGGCAGGCCGGTATCACCGCTCAACACATCAAGGGGGATTCGGGATGATCGGGTAATGCCATGCTTGGGTTCTTCTAAGTCTTCATCAAGCCCGTGGCCGTACCAAGTTAGTACTTTCTCGAAGAAGTCACGCCAAGCCAATTGACGAAAGAATTCTTCTAGGCGGGAAGGATCATTCGGGAACTTTGAACGCAGATGATCCCTCACTTCTATTAAAGAAAGCATGCCATGCCGTAGGAAAGGTGAAAGCTGGGAGACAGTGCCTTCGATATGATTACGCGTACGCCCGTAAGATGCCGAATCGTAGGCGTGAAGTTTGCGGAGTGCCTCGGTTCGACCGCCTGGCAAATTATCAGGCTTTGGGCCACCCAGAAAACACCCACTCAAACGCTCAAATAAGGTGTCTCGTTGATTGCTTTGATCGTAATTCATATCAGCTTGTTGGTCGTTTCTCGGTTAGGAATAGTAATCAAAATAATCTTATTAACCGTATTTATTTGGGTTTCGTAACTGCCTTTGGCAGACATTCCTTCATGGTAACTTGTATCTAAAGAATTTTCTTGGTGCACTTACTAGGTTCATCAGTTATGCGAATTTTGCCCGATATTTTTATGGTCAGAATTGGCAGGATTAAAACTCAGATCCAACCAGGCAGTCTTTCTGACTAATTCACTTTGCTAATCCTTGACCTTCGCTCTTTTTTATCAGATCATAAGTTCTACCTTCCCGATTATGATTGTTTCAGGAATCAAATTTATTCCGGAATCTTAAGATGCCACGCATGTTAGCCTTTACTTTATTTCTTTGGAACTTAGCCCACGTTGCAATTGCTTCTGATGCTTTGATTTTAAAGCACTATGAAGTAAATGCCCAAAATCTTGCAGAGCTTTATCACCAGTTTCATGCAAATCCCGAGCTTTCAGGTAAGGAAGTTCTTACTTCTAAAAGGCTTGCAAACGCTTTAAAAATTGCGGGGTGCGAA
>CALARU010000072.1 GCA_937888715.1 uncultured Planctomycetaceae bacterium
ATCACTTTTCCGAATACCATTACCGCCATTGGTGATAATGCATTTCCTCAATGTCAGGTTTTAACAAGCATCACCATTCCTGCCTCAGTACTTACCATTGGCAATAATGCATTTCAAAGTTCTAGGAGTTTAGTCTCAATTGATGTTAATAGTGCCAACCCGAATTACAGTAGTAATGATGGTGTTTTATATAACAAAGATCAAACCCTATTGATCAGTTGTCCTGGCGCAAAAGCTGGTTCTTTCAGTATTCCAGCATCGGTAATAACTATTGGTGATGGGGCTTTTTCAAATTGTATGAATCTTACGAGCATCAATATTCCCGCCTCAGTTACCACCATCGGGCAGCAAACTTTTGCGAATTGCTGGAATGTTACCACTATCACCTTTGCGGCAAATAGTTCTCTAACCACAATTGGTCAAGCTGCTTTTTTCGGTTGCGATAGTCTTACAAGTATCACTCTACCCGCATCAGTTATAACCATTGGTGATTCTGCTTTCGTTGCTTGCAGAAGTCTAAGTGCAATCAATGTTGATGCCACCAACTTAAATTACAGTAGTTATTTTGGTGTTTTGTATAACAAGACCCAAACTACACTTATCACTGCTCCAAGCGGAATATCTTCTATCACTTTTCCGAATACCATTACCGCCATTGGTGATAATGCATTTCCTCAATGTCGTGTTCTTGCAAGCATCACAATCCCTGCCTCGGTAATTACCATCGGCAATCGAGCTTTTGCAAATAGCCAGAGTTTAACCACAATTAATGTTGATGCTTCTAACCCAAATTACAGTAGCAATGATGGTGTTTTGTATAACAAAGATCAATCTCTATTGATTAGTTGTCCTGGCGCAAAAGCTGGCTCTTTGACCATCCCTAGTTCGGTGATAACAATTGGTGATCAAGCATTTGAAGGCTGCATGAATCTTACGAGCATCAATATTCCCGCCTCAGTTACCACCATCGGGCAGCAAACTTTTGCGAATTGCTGGAATGTTACCACTATTACCTTTGCTGCAAACAGTTCTCTAACCACAATTGGTCAAGCTGCTTTTTTCGGTTGCAGTAGTCTCACAAGCATCACCTTACCCGCATCAGTTATCACCATTAGTGATAATGCGTTTATTGATTGCAGAAGTCTGGTTACCATTAGCTTTCAAGGAAATGCCCCTTCGATTTCTTTAAATAGTTTTACCAGTGCTGGTGCAACTCGAACCATTTATTACATTGCTACAAGCTCCGGTTGGTCAAACCTTTTTGGTGGTATTCCGACTATTTGTGCTACCAGCACCAACAAATTAGCCGTAATAAATAACTCCTTGGGTGCAGGCGATTCTAGTTCTATTACCCTTTTCGATCCTAGTATCGGCTTACCTATTGGCGTGGTCGTCCCCTTTCCAAGATATACTGGTGAAATCCGCATTACCTCTGGCGATATTGATGGTGATGGTGTTCTCGATCTTATCGCAGGTGCTGGCCCAGGCGGTGGTCCCGCTGTTGTGGTGATAAATTCCGTGACCGGTGTTGTTTCCCAATCCTTCTTTGCTTTTGATCCAAACTTTCGTGGAGGCGTTTTTGTTGCAGTTCGCGATATCAATGGCGACAGTATACTCGATATCATTGTGGGCGCAGGTGCAGGCGGTGGCCCAGAAGTCCGCATCTTTGATGGCAGAACTAATTCTATTCTCAAATCTTTCTTCGCATACGACGCTAGTTTCCGCGGCGGCGTTAGCGTTGCTACTATCGACTTTAACCATGATGGTATCTTGGACCTAGTTACTGGTGCAGGCGCAGGCGGGGCTCCTCATGTAAAAGTATTTGATGGCGCAACGGGAGATATTATCAGCCAGTGGTATGCTTACGCACTTGATTTTCTTGGTGGGGTATTTGTCGCAGCAGGCGATATAGGCAATGATGGCAGAATTGAAGTTGTCACGGGCCCGGGTCCCGGTAGCCCGCCTTTAGTAAGAGTTTGGGATCCTTTGACAGCAACCATGCTTGCACAATTTTATGCCTATGCAGAAGAATTCGATGGCGGTGTTCGGGTTGGGGTAAGCGATGGCAACTTTGATGGCATCCTTGATCTTATCACTGGTGCTGGTGAAGGCGGTGGCCCAGAAGTCAAAGGCTTTAGTTTTCCTGAATTAGATTTACTGTTCTCATTCTTCAGTGGTGAAGAAACCAACACAACTGGCGTATTTGTAACCTAACAGCACCAAGATTTTCAAAACATACCCTTCTACTTTCAGCTTACTTTGCTTGATTGTTGCATCTCCCACGGGTAATCTAAAGTAGTATCACACCGTTTTAGATTTTCGAATGGTTGGGAGTTTTGCATGAATCTTGGTTGCTTCCTACTATTGCTAAACCTCGCTCCCTTCGAAATCAACTTCAAAGAATCAATTGCCCCTCTATTGATGAAGAATTGCATCGAATGCCATAACTCTTCCGTCACTAAAGGAAACCTCAATCTCGAAACACTTACCTCCACTCTTAAAGGAGGGGATGAAGGCAAGGCAATAGTTCCTGGCAAACCAGAGCAATCGCAACTTTATTTAAAAATTATCGAGGGAGAGAATAAAAAGAAGCCCGAGATGCCTCGGAAGAAGCCCGCACTCGCCAAAGCTGATGTCGAGAAAATAAAGGCTTGGATCGAACAGGGCGCAGCATGGCCCAAGGAAATCGTACTCAAAGAGAAAGCCAAGGCGGATGGATCCTTCTGGTCGTTTAAGCCCATCGCTAAAGTAACGCCGCCTGTTATCAGCGATGCCCCTGATGCTTGGAAGATCAACCCAATCGATGCCTTTGTTTTTTCGAAGCTGAAAGAAAAAGGAATCAAAGCATCGCCAGTAGCTGATAAGCGAACTTTGATCCGCAGGATCACCTTAGATTTGATTGGCTTGCCTCCCACTTCTAGCGAGGTTGCAGATTTTCTGAATGATGGAAAACCTGATGCTTATGAACGCGTGGTGGATAGGTTGCTTGCATCGCCAAGTTATGGTGAGCGGTGGGCGCGCCATTGGTTGGATGTTGCACGCTTCAGCGAAAGCGATGGCTTCGAGGAAGATATGCAAAGGCCACTGGCATTCACCTTCCGAGATTATGTAATCAAGTCATTGAACCAAGATAAGCCTTATGATGAGTTTGTACGCGAGCAAATTTCAGGTGATGTTCAGACTGTTCAAACCGGGGATAGTATTGCAGCGACGGGATTTTTGGTGGCGGGTCCTTGGGATGCTGTTCAGCGGGTCACCCCAAGCAAGCTGGGAAGATTGCAATCGCGTGAAGAACAGCTTGAGGAAATAGTTTCAGGGGTTAGTCAGGCTTTTCTTGGCCTGACGGTTCAATGTGCGCGTTGCCACGATCATAAGTTTGATCCGATTTCGCAGGAAGATTATTATCGTGTAAAGGCGGTGTTTGAGGGTGTGGATCATTCTTTGAAAATAAAAGCACATGGGTTGCGAAGATTGATGGGAGCAAAGGAAGAGTCTGCCTGGTTGGAAAAGACGGAGTCATTGCGTAAAGAAATAGCAGGGTTAGAAGCTAGAGATTTAGAACTACAAAAGCAATTAAAGGAAAAACAAAAAGAAGCTGAAGCATTGGCATTGTTGATGAGGGAAAAAGATCAGGTGAAGTCTGGGCTGGAAAAGTTACGCCAGCAGTTAACGCAGGATTTTCCTGTGCAGATGGGATTTGTAGGCGACCGTGAGCAACCCAAGCCCACAGTTTTATTCAACCGAGGTGATATCAAGGAGCCCAAAAACGAAGTCTCACCGGGTGGGCTTCAAGCCATCAAACTTTCACAAGTTGATTTCTCTAAGGATCTCAATCTACCCGAGGCACAACGCAGAATCTTATTCGCTCAATGGCTTACCCACCCAGACAACCCTTTTACTTTCAGGGTGATGGTTAATCGCCTTTGGCAGGGGCATTTTGGTATTGGCATTGTGGATACCCCGAGCGATTTTGGTTTTAATGGGGGTAGGCCCACGCACCCAGAGCTTCTTGATTTCCTTGCCTTCGAATTTAAGCAGCAGCAGTACAGTATCAAAGCAATGCATCGGTTGATTGTTACCAGTGCGACCTATGCGCAGGCTTGCATACCCAACATCAATACTAGGGAGGAATATAAAAAGGCTGCAATGGTTGATGCGGACAACCGGTTGTTTTGGCGCTTCCCTTCGCTGAGGCTGGAGGGCGAGGTGGTGCGTGATGCCATGCTTGCAATGGGTGGAAATCTTAATTCCGAAATGAACGGCCCAAGCTTCAAACCTTATACAGTAACCCAGCTCAATACTTATTTTTATCATTTGTTCGATAAGGATGAGAACATTTACAATAGGCGGACTATCTACCGCATGCAGGTGATCACCGGCCGCAGCCCGCTTCTCGATGCACTCGATTGCCCTTCCCCCTCGATCACCCAACCTCGAAGAATCCCTACTTCTACTCCCCTTCAGGCTCTTGCACTGATGAATGATTCATTCGTAGTCAGGCAGTCGATGAAGCTTGCAGCAAGGCTCAAAGAACAACAACCAGATTTACAAAAGCAAATCGAACTAGCCTATGAATTCTCTTATTCGCGAGGCCCCACTGCAGAGGAGTTGCAGGCGGGTTTGAATGTTGCAAAAGAGCATGGTTTGGAAACTCTCTGTTGGGCCATTTATAACTCCAGCGAATTCCTTTACAATCATTAGGATGAAGATGCACCCTCATAACGCTGAACTACAAAATAGCTGGCTCAATAGGCGAAGCTTCCTTGATCATGCGGGAACCGGTTTGGGCTCGATCGCACTTGCATGGTTGTTGCAAAGGGAATCCCTTCTCGCAGCTCCCGCTACGAATGGATTGCACCTTCCTGCAAAGGCAAAGCGCATCATTCATATATTTTCGCCAGGCGGTGTTAGTCAGGTGGATACCTTCGATTACAAACCCGAACTCGAAAAACTCGATGGCACAAAACTTACCTCCAAGGGAGAACTCGACACCTTCTTTGCATCTCCAGGTTTGCTTCGTAAAAGCGTATTCCCCTTCAAGCAACATGGAAAACCTGGTGCATGGGTGAGCGAGTTGTTTCCTCATCTTTCCACTTGTGTAGATGATATGGCATTCATTCATTCGATGGTTGCAAAGAGCCCCTCCCATTCGCCCGCCTGTTTTCAGATGAACACTGGCTTCACCCTTGCGGGTTTCCCTAGCATGGGGGGTTGGATTTCCTATGGCCTTGGGAATCTCAGCGATAACCTTCCATCGTTTGTGGTGCTTCCCGACCCGCGTGGTTTGGTTAATGGTGGCACCGCGAATTGGTCCAATGGTTTTCTTCCCGCCCAACATCAGGGCACCATGATGAATGGAAGTTCGAATAACCCCATCGCCAACCTGCACAGCCCTGATAACGTCAACCAATCTGCAAGGATCGCGGGTTTGAAATTTATTCAAAATGCTAACAACTCATATGCTGATGCAGATCCATTTGATTCATCTCTTGCAGCAAGATTAAAATCCTATGAACTTGCGGGCAAGATGCAGTCTAGCATTCCCGAAGCGGTAAATTTCCAGAATGAACCAGAACACATCCGCAAGCTTTATGGCATCGATGACCCGGTGATAGGCGCTTCCGCTCGCAACTTTCTTCTTGCAAGAAGGCTTTCAGAACGAGGGGTGCGTTTTGTCCAGTTGTATAATGGCGGAGCACTTGGTTCACCCAGAATCAACTGGGATGGCCATGAAGATGTAAAGGATAATCATCAGAAACAAGGGTTGCTTTTAGATCAACCATGCGCTGCGTTGCTGAAGGATTTGAAACAACGGGGTATGTTGGAAGATACTTTGGTTGTCTGGTCAACCGAGTTTGGTCGCACGCCTTTTACCCAGGGCAATCGGGGGCCTCAATCTTTGGGCAGAGATCATCACCAGCATACATTCACTTGCTGGCTTGCGGGTGCGGGGGTCAAGGCTGGTTCTAAGTATGGCGCCTCGGATGAAATAGGCTACAAGGTTGCAAACGACCCTGTTTCCATTTATGACTTCCACGCCACGATTCTTCATCTGATGGGCATCAATCACGAAAAACTTTCTTATTATCATAATGGCATCGCACGCAGGCTTACCGATGTTCATGGCCATGTTGTAAAAGGATTACTCGCTTGAAATTTATCATCATCCGATTTTCTGTAACACTCCTGCTTGCAGCAATGCTTAGTAGTTTGAGCTATAGTCAGGTTAAATCCCCTAAGGATACTTTCTTTCACGAACAAGTTGCTCCGATCTTGGTGAAGAATTGCATCGAATGCCATAACTCTTCAGTCACTAAAGGAAATCTCAACCTTGAAACGCTTGCATCCACTCTTAAAGGAGGGGATGAAGGCAAGGCGATAGTTTTGGGGAAAGCGGAGGAATCGCAACTCTATTTAAAAATCATCGAGGGAGAGAATAAAAAGAAGCCCGAGATGCCCCGTAAGAAGCCCGCACTAGCCAAAGCCGATGTCGAGAAAATAAAAGCTTGGATCGAACAGGGCGCAGCATGGCCTAAGGAAATCGTACTGAAAGAAAAAGCCAAAGCGGATGGATCCTTCTGGTCGTTTAAGCCCATCGCTAAAGTAACGCCACCTGTTATTAGCAATGCCCCTGATGCTTGGAAGATTAATCCCATTGATGCCTTTGTATTTTCGAAGCTGAAGGAAAAAGAATTAAAGCCCAGCGCACCTGCCCAGCCTCGCGAATTCATCCGTAGGGCAACTTACGACTTGATTGGCTTGCCTCCCACACTTGCAGAAACAGAAACTTTTGTCGTGGCCTATAAAGCAAATTCACAGCAAGCAATCAACGATCTCGTGGATAGGCTGCTTGCCTCGCCTAGGTATGGTGAACATTGGGGCAGGCATTGGCTTGATGTGATTCGATTTGGTGAAAGCAGGGGTTATGAGCGTAACGAAATCATCACTAATCTTTGGCCATTCCGTGATTATGTCATCAAGTCTATTAACGACGATAAGCCCTTTGATGTTTTCTTCAGAGAGCATCTTGCTGGTGATGTGATTGGTAAGGGCAAACCTGAATTAGATATAGCTTCTGCTTTTCTAGTTGCGGGGCCTTACGATGATGTAGGCAATCAAGATGCGATGGCTGCAGCGCAAATTCGCTCGGATCAAATGGATGAAATGATCCGTGCCACCAGCGAGGCTTTTCTTGGCCTTACCATGGGGTGTGCCCGTTGCCATGATCATAAGTTTGATCCCATTCTTGCCAAGGATTATTACTCGATGTTTTCTACCTTTGCAGGTGTGGTGCATGGCCCACGCGAAGTTGCAAGCAGTGAACAAAGAGCAGCACGAAATGAACAAGTTAAAGGGTTTGAAGCAAAAAAAATAGTCCTCGATCTAAAACTAAAAAAGCAAAACGAAGAGCTGATCACACGATCTAAAAAACTTGAACCCGAACTCGCAAAAGATTGGAAACGGCCCAAAGCCAGCAGATATTCCACCGAAGAATCGTTCGATCCCATCGAGGCAAAATTCCTGAAACTTACCGTGGAAAGTAGCGACTCACTAGATCCAAAGGCGCTTTCCTTTCGCATTGATGAACTCGAAGTCTTTTCAGTAGAACCTTCGCCAAGGAATGTCGCACTGGCATCCAATGGCTGCAAAGCAGAAGGTGAATCGCGCCAGGCCAAAGATTTCTCGGGTGCTTATGGTGCATTCTTGGTGAATGATGGCAAGTTTGGCGAACGATGGATTGCAGGGGGCAAAACCCTTTTGCTCTCATTCGCAAAGGCCGAGAAAATCAACCGCATAGTTTTCTCCAGCGATCGCAACAAAGCTCTACCCATCGATTCAGCCCTTACTCCATTCGTGGGTGAATATGTTTTTGAAACTTCCCTCGATAATAAAATTTGGACAACAGTTGCAAGCTCGAAAGATCGTATTCCCGCTACAGCTGCCCTGAAAGAAGCTAGGCTTCTGAAGAAAGTGAACACTGAAAAAGATCGCATGGAAGTTGCAGAGATCAACAAACAACTTGCAGAGGTTAATGCCCAGATCGCCAAGATTCCGCCCTTACCAGTTTGGTGGGTAGGCAATCGAAGGCCTGCACCCGGCCCTTTTAACATTTATCTGGGTGGAAGCCCACAGCGAAAAGGTGAAGCTGTAATTCCTGCAGGCCTTTCAATACTTGCAAACAACCCTTCGCATTACAGTGTTGATGTTGCAAAACCCGAAGGCGAACGCAGGCTGGCAATGGCCAACTGGATTACCGCAACCGACAACCCTCTTGCCCCCCGAGTGCTTGCCAACCGTATCTGGCATTATCATTTCGGCACAGGTATTGTTGATACTCCTAGTGATTTTGGTTTCATGGGAGGTCGGCCCACCCACCCCGAACTTCTCGATTGGCTTGCGACAAAACTTATGAGCGAAGGTTGGCATCTGAAACCGCTCCACAAACTTCTCATGACATCTCAAACCTATCAGCAATCCTCTGTTTTCAAACCCGAAGCTGCCCGCATTGATGGCGACACCCGATACCTTTGGCGCTTCCCACCCCGTAGGATGCAAGCGGAAGAAATCCGCGATACCATCCTCAGCGTTGCGGGCAAACTTGATCTCAAAATGGGTGGCCTAGGCTTTCGACTTTATGAATATCAGCAAGATAATGTTGCGACTTATGTCCCGCTTGATGTACATGGCCCTGATACTTATCGCAGGGCTGTTTATCACCATAACGCCCGTGCAGCTCGGGTTGATATCCTTGCAGATTTCGATATTCCTGACCCGGCATTTGCTGAACCACGCAGGGCTTCCACCACCACTCCTCTTCAAGCCCTTACACTTATGAACCATCGGTTTGCATTCGACATGGCAAACTTCTTTAATCAAAGGGTTGTGACAGAATCAAACTCTATCGATCCTGCAATCCAAATTAAAGTTGCATTCAATCTCGCACTGGGAAGAAATCCTTCTGAAGAAGAACTCGCTCGTGCAATGGCACTTGCAAAAACCCATGGCCTTCGTGCCTGTTGCAGGGCACTTTTAAACTCCAACGAAATGATCAACCTGAGATGAACATGAACAAAACATTCTCAAACGACTTTTCCGAACTGAACCGAAGAGGCTTGTTTCATAGCGTCTTCACCGGCCTTGCAGGCATCGGCCTTGGTTCACTTTTGCAAAACGATTCCCTTGCAAAAGATACCTCATGGGAACCGGGTAGAGGTATTACTCATTTTCCGCCCAAGGCAAAACGAGTGCTACAAATCTTCTGCCCAGGCGCTGCTTCGCACATCGATTTATGGGATTACAAACCCGAACTCTTCAAGCAATCAGGCAAGCCACTTCCAGGCGCAGAAAATTTCTCTTCCTTCCAAGGCAAGAATGGCAACCTGATGGCCCCACCTTGGGAGTTTGCACCTGCAGGAAAGTCTGGCAAGCGCATAACTAGTCTTCTACCCAACATGGCCCGTCATGTGGATGACATCGCCTTCATTCATTCCATGCAATCCAAAACCAACACGCATGGGCCTGGATGCGTTTTCATGAACACAGGCCATGTGTCTGAAGGTTTTCCCAGTGCGGGTGCATGGACCAGCTTCGCGCTGGGTAGTGCCAATGATAATCTACCCACCTTCGTTGCGCTTCCTGATGTTCGGGGCGAACCGCCCAATGGCAAAGCAAATTGGAGTAACGGTTTTCTGCCTGCAAGGCATCAGGCGGTGATGCTTGCTTCGCACATGAATATTCGCAATCTAAAACTTCCTACAGAGATTTCTGCGGATGAGGAAAAAGGATCGCGCGATTTCTTAGGTTTCTTGAACAACTCGGATGCAGAGCGAAACCCAGGCGATACCAGCCTTAA
Organism: uncultured Planctomycetaceae bacterium; assembly: GCA_937888715.1. Taxonomy (GTDB): domain Bacteria; phylum Planctomycetota; class Planctomycetia; order Gemmatales; family Gemmataceae; genus UBA969. The sequence continues at coordinate 9,854 of CALARU010000072.1, forward strand.
TGCTCGCATTGCAGCCTATCAACTTGCTGCAAAGATGCAGTTAAGCGCACCCGAGGTTTCCGATCTTTCCAAAGAAACTAAAACCACACTCGCTTCCTATGGCGCTGATAGCGCCAATAATTTGAAGGCTTCTTATGCGCGAAATTGCATACTTGCCCGCAGGCTTCTTGAACGCGATGTGCGTTATGTGAATCTTTATTGCGCATCCCGTGCAAGCGGCGTGGATGGTTTGCTAAACTGGGATGCCCACCGTACCTTGAAGTCTGATTACGAAAGGCATTGCCCGGTGTTTGACCAACCCACCGCAGCGCTTTTAGATGATCTTAAGCAACGAGGTTTGTTGGAAGATACTTTAGTGTTATGGACCACCGAGTTTGGCAGAATGCCCACACACCAGCAGAACACCACGGGTAGGGATCATAACCCCGATGCATTCACTGTTTGGATGATGGGCGCTGGGGTGAAGGGTGGAATCAGCTATGGAGCGACCGATGAGTTTGGTAGAAAGTCGGTTGAGAAAGTAACCAATGTGTGGGAGTTCTATTCAACGGTGCTTCACATCCTGGGGTTTGATTTTGATCGTTTGAGTTTCTACCACAATGGCTTAGATCGAAAAATCTCTGATGTGCATGGCAAAGTAATCACCGAACTCTTGGCATGATTATGCTCTGGTATTGCAATTAAATACAAGGCAATCAAGGAGGCTCAGTTATGAAACCCGGGGATAAATACATCAAGCTTGTTGAATGGTCGGAGGAAGATGGTTGTTTTGTTGGAAGTTGTCCGGAGTTATTTTATGGCGGTTGCCATGGGCTTGATGCCCGAATTGTATTTGATCAACTATGTAATCTCGTGGATGAAACCATTAATCAATATCTAGAAGATGGGAAAAATCTTCCCCCTCCGATGATTGCTTCGCAACTGGTAAGTACTCTTCAAGATCGGTAAATTTTTAGGAAGAATGCTGTTTAAAATAGACTTATTAACTAATGTAACTTTTTAATAAAGAAGCCCGTGGGAATAACTCCCACGGGCTTCTTGAAGTTTAAATACCTGAGACTTTAACCATTAATACTGCCAACTATCACGCCCTTGGTATTGGTGCTGTCGCCACTATAGAACGAGAATAATAGATCCAAGGTCGGGTAATCAAAAGCATTCACTTGCGGGCCGCCACCAGGGCCAGCACCGGTGATGATGTCGAGCGTGCCATTGCCATCGCCATCGTTAATACCCACACTAATTCCGCCCTTGAAGGAGTCTGCGTAGGCAAGGAGCTGGGAGATAAAAGCGCCAGTATTGGCGTTAAAAACTTTAACCAAAGGTGAGCCACCTGAACCTGCGCCGGTGACTACTTCAAATACGCCGTCATCTCCCAAATCACCAACAGCAACAGTAACGCCACCTGAGAAACTTGATTCATAAGCGTACCATTGGCTGATAACTGCAAGTGTTGCGCCATCAAATACGCGAACTTCGGGGCCACCGCCAGCACCAGCCGCTGCGACAATGTCCATCGAACCATCTTGGTTGATATCCCCAGCACCAACATTGACACCCCCTCTAAAGTTGGAATCAAACGCAAAGAAAGATTTGATGAGGGAGAAATTCGAACCATCGAAGATGTTAACTTGCGGGCCACCACCAGGGCCTGCGCCTGTTACTATGTCTAGCACTCCATCGTTATTGAAATCAGCGAGAGCTATACTCACGCCACCAGAGAAGGCTGGATTATATGCAAAAAACGATTTGGTTACTTCGCCAGTTTGGGTGTTAACGATGGCGATTGCAGGGCCACCACCAGCGCCTGCTGCAGCAACGGTGTAAGCTACGCCATTGTTGCTAAAGCCGCTGGTAGCGGTGCTAATAACGCCTGTGAATCCGGGGAAAGGATTAACAAAACCTAAATTTGCTGCAGTGCTGGAATTATAGAGGGTAACTCTTGACTCACCTGAAGTAGGTGTAGTTGCTGCAAGCAATGGTGCAGGATTGGGAACAATTCTTACTTTGCCGATGTTGTTAAGAGCTAATTCGGTAAACCACATGTCTCCATCATCGCCAAGAATGATGCGATGAAATACAGTGCCTTCGCTTTCAGCTTGATAGCGGGTGACTAGGACGGACGAAATATCGCCATTGGGCGCATTAAGAATGGTGTTACCCATTCGTACAATGTAATCAGGGCCCGTGGGTGGAAGATTATTCTGGTTGACATAACTTTGAGTCCAAAGGTTCCCCTGAGCGTCAAATGCAAAACCTGCAAGGATGGAATTAGACTGTGATTTAGGGACAGGGAATTCTTCAATCACACCGCTGTAACTAATTTTCCCAATATTATTTCCTGCTTCTTCAGTGAACCAAAGATAAGGGTCTCCCGCTGGCCCGACTTTAATTGCAATCGGTCTGCTATTATAGGTTGGAATTGCAAACTCCGTTACTGTTCCAGTTGGAGTAACGCGGAAAATATTATTCCCAGTTAGTTCCGTTCCCCAGATGTTGCCATCGGTTCCCAACTCAAGATAAATTGGCGTAGCTGCTACAGTAGGTAAGTTATAATGCGTAACCGTTGAAGCAGAAGTAATCACCCCATTAACTGGATTGATTTTACCTACGGTGCTGGTGTTTTTGCCTGTGAACCAAATGGTTACACCATCAGCGCCAATAGCAATGGCATGGGGATGCGGGTTAAGAGGTACCGGCGAAGAAGGGCTGGCTTGGATGTTGACATCAACGCTTACTAAAATTGCGCCTGTGGCTTGATCAAGCTTTACCACCTGCCCTGCATATTCCAAGGAAACCCATAGGTCACCTCTGGGGTCAAATACTATTCCATGCGGCATGCTTCCCATTGGCATTGCAAAGTACTGAGCAGTATTGGTGTTCCCGTAGTAATGAACCACATAATCCATGCTCATCCCGGTAATCCAGTAACTATTGTCATTGGCAGGATCATCAACAATTTCGTGGGTTGAACCCGAGGTTGGATTGCTGGGGTAATTCAAATGGTATTCGGTAACTAGGGCGGTGCCTTCGGTAAGAATGGTAGGCACGCCAGTTCCGGTGCCTGCCACAGGGGTCACCCGTTGTTCAAGCCGCATAAGCGATGGTTTGTTGGAATAAAGTTTTCTCTTGGAATTAGAAGTTCGGTTAAACCCTATGTTTGAATTCAAGAAATGAAACATAGTAAAACTTTCCTTTGATTAATGAGTAGTAATTATAATTGAGCGACTATATTTCCATCATATGTCAAAATAGCATCTGGTGGCAAGCACTTAAGAAAAAACACCCATCTTCTGCAAATCTTCTTGTTCTCGTAGGCGTTAAAATCAATCCACACTGCAAATTAGCATCGTGTTCCCAAAGCTTTAGATCATCTTGCTTTCCACCTGAACTTCATTGCAGCCAGTACACTTCCAAGCTATCATTTAAGATTGATTCTTTTAATTTTCCAGATTTGGGCTTTAAACCATGAGCGCATCCCTTTTTCTAATGATTTCCCTTGCCGTAACTTCCCAAGGAAAACCAACCGAGCAACCTTCCCCTGATGTGCTTTTTCGTAAAGAGAACCTCATGGCTTGGTGCATCGTTCCATTTGATTCCAAGAAACGTAACCCTGTCGATCGCGCCAAGATGCTCAAGGATCTCGGGTTTACCAAGTTTGCCTACGATTGGCGTGATGAACACATCCCCACCTTCGATCAGGAAATTGCAGAACTCAAAAAGAATGGTGTAGAGCTTAGTGCATTCTGGTTTCCTGCATCGCTCAACCCTCAAGCGAAAAAGATTCTTGAAGCACTCGAACGCAACAAGATTCACACCCAACTTTGGGTTTCGATGGGCGACCCCGCACCGGGCAAAGACCAAGCGACCAAAGTACAAGCCGCTTGCAATCAAATCCGACCCATTGCAGAAGCTGCTCGGAAAATCGGTTGCAGTGTAGGCCTCTACAATCATGGCGGTTGGTTTGGCGAGCCTGAAAATCAGGCTCAAATCCTTGAGCAAATCAAAGAAACCAATGTGGGCATTGTTTACAACCTGCACCATGGGCATGATCATATCGATAATTTCTTGCCTTTGTTCAAGCGAATTCAACCCTGGCTTTTCTGTGTGAATATCAACGGCATGGATCGCATGGGCGATAAGCAAAACCGTAAGATCCTGCAACTGGGCCAAGGCGAAAAAGATCTCGAGCTTTTGAATATGATTTTGAAATCGGGTTATAAAGGCCCCATCGGCATATTAGGCCATACCAATTACGATGCAGAGCTTACCCTGCGCGATAATCTTGATGGCCTAGATTGGCTTGTAAAACAGATGAAGAAGGAAAAAGGAGCAGAAAAACCAACGCCCAGAACGCCTGTCCCAGCCCGCAAGGTATCACAGTTACCAACACCCCCACCTGCTGCTGTAGCACCGGGTTTGGTAACTTACAAGCAAATACCCTACAATGAAGATCTTGTTAAAAGTATTTTAAGCGAGGCCCAAACTAAAGGGAACAGTGCTCGGGGCGCGATGGTTTTTAGCTCTGCAAAATATGCTTGCGTTTCATGCCATAAGGTGGGTTTGCAGGGCGGGCAGGTTGGCCCCGAACTTACCGCAATCGCCAACTGTATTAAACCACATGAAATTGTGGAGGGCGTGCTTTGGCCTTCTAAACAGATCAAGGATGAATACCGTGCCTACAGCGTTGTCACATCCTCGGGGAAGGTGCTGCAGGGCTACAAGGTGAAAGAAACCCCTGCGGAACTGCTGTTTCGGGAAGCTTCCACTGCTAAGGAAATTAAACTAAAGCGCGATGAGATTGAAGAAATCAAGGAGGTGGGAAGCCTGATGCCTGCGGGTATTGCAGAGGCGATGACTGCCGATGAAAGGCGCGACCTGGTTAAATTTCTGCTTGATCTCGGCAAGGATCCTAAAGTTGTTGGCCTGATGCCCCAAATGCAGATGGCAGCAATGAAACCAGCCACCTTTGAATACACCCGCGAACCCATTGATAAAGCTGCTTCGCCTTTGTGGGAGGCGTTTGTCAACCGTGAAAGGCTTTACGATTTTTATGTCAAGCAGGCTAATTATTTTGCAGCAAAGACAGATCGCCCACTTTTGGTGGAAGCTTTCCCTGGTCTTGACAGTGGGAAACATGGCCACTGGGGTAACCAAAACGAAGAAACTTGGAAAAGCAGTAACTGGAATAAGGCAGACCTTGGAAGAGTCATGAGCGGCATATTCCGTGCCCCTGGGGTTATGGTTCCACGAGGCATCGCTGTTCTCCTGGGTGAACAAGGCGAACTTGCTACTTGCTTCAACCCTGAAAACCTTAACTATGAATCGCTTTGGCAGGGAGGCTTCCTTTCTTTCTCGAGCATTCGCCATGGGTTTATGGATGGTATTAAACCCGCTGGAACCATGCTGCCTCCACCATTGCCCAACAAGCCCGGAAAAACTTTTTCCTATCACGGCTTTCACCTTCATGGCAACCGTGTGTTATTTTCTTATGCAATCGATGGCGTTGAATATCTTGATTCGCCCTGGGTAAAAGATGGTAAGTTTTTTAGGGAGGTAGCACCCAGAAAAGGTCATCCTCTTGAGGCACTGTTAAAGGGCGGGCCGATTCGCTTCGCTCAGAAAATTCAGGGAAAAATTACACTCGGCATCGGAACTCCCTACGCCATCGATACGATTGAAGTGCCTTTTGAAAACCCTTCCAGGCTGCCTTTCTTTCCAGGCGATCTCGCTTTTCTTTCGGATGGTACAGGCCTTGTTTGCACCATGCAGGGCGATGTTTGGCGCGCGGAAGGGCTTGATAAATTATCCAGTATTGTAACTTGGCGCAGGGTCGCTTCTGGTTTGCACCACGCTCTGGGCATGATTGTTCATGATGATATTCCCTATGTTCTTGGTCGGGATCAGATCACTAAACTGTACGACCTTAACAACGATGGCGAATATGATTTTCACGAATGTTTTTCCAACGCTTATAAAACTTCGCCTTCTGGGCATGATTTCATTTGTGGTTTGGTGCGTGAAAAAAATGGTAGTTTCTGCTTTGCATCCAGCAACCAAGGTGCAGTACGCGTTTCCCCCGATGGCAAGTCTGCAGAGATCATCGCAACCGGTTTTCGTAACCCCGATGGGATCGGCCTCACTCCCGATGGCAAACTCACTGTCCCCTGTTCCGAAGGTGATTGGACACCAAGTTCCATGATTTGCGAAATCCGCAAAGATGGGTTCTATGGTGCGGGCGGCCCTCGTAATAAAATGCCCCCAGACCTTCCACTTATTTATCTTCCCCGGGGAATCGATAATTCTTCTGGTGGGCAGATCGCTGTTGATTCCGATAAATGGGGCCCACTTAAAAACCTCATGGTTCACTTTTCTTTTGGTGCTTGCTCGCACATGCTGCTGCTTCGTGATGAAGTGAATGGTAAGCCACAAGGCGCTGTGGTGCCTCTTCCGGGCGAATTCAACTCTGGCGCACACAGGGGTAAATTTCACCCTATCGATGGCCAGCTTTATGTTGCAGGTATGCAGGGATGGGGCACTTATGCAAAGAACGAAGGGTGTTTCCAACGCGTTCGCTACACAGGCGCTCCGGTGCAGCTTCCTACAGCGATTCATTCCCACGCCAACGGTATATTTCTTCGCTTTAGCTCGCCTGTTGATCGTGAGATTATTTCTAAAACCACCAGCAGGCTGGCCTTGGCATGGAACTATCGCTACTCGCCCACTTATGGATCTGCTGAATATTCTCCTTCGCATTTTGGACTTCGCGGACATGATGTTTTAGATACGCCTAATGTGCATGTGCTTGCCGATGGCAAATCGATCTTTATCGAAATCCCTGAATTACAGCCTGTTAATCAGCTTTTGTTGCACCTGAAAGTTGGGCCAGGTGCACCGGTTCATCTTTTTGCAACTGTGCATGAACTCGATAAGGATTTCACATCCTTCCCCGGGTACCAACCTAGGCAGAAAGTCATCCGCCCGCATCCCATTCATTCAGACCTTGCGGTTGCCGTGAAAACCAACCCCAACAAGTGGAAGTATCCTATTGGGGGAACCCGTGCTATTAAAATCGAAGCGGGGCCGAATCTTTCGTTCGCTCCAAACTTGATCAAAGCCAAACCTGGTGAATTGCTTGCGCTTACTTTTCAAAACCCCGATGTGGTGCCCCATAACCTTGCAATCATCAAACCGGGAACCCTATCCGCAGTGGGGATGCTGGCAAACCAATTGATCAGCGACCCCTTGGCGATTGTGCGCCATTATGTTCCTGATAGTACGGATGTGATCGTTCATACTGATGTGGTAATGCCTTCAGACAAGTTCACGATTTACTTTAAAGCGCCTGAAAAGAAGGGTAATTACCCGATTATTTGCACCTTCCCCGGGCATTGGATGGTGATGAATGGCAGCCTAGTGATCGAATAATCATAGGCGCTATTTCAGGCCATTGAATGGTTAGGCGAGAATACCCTTCACCACTTTGCCATGCACATCGGTGAGGCGAAAATCGCGGCCCCCATGTTTGTAAGTTAGTTTTTCATGATCTAATCCGAGTAGATGCAGTATTGTCGCATGCAAATCATGCGTGTGAATTCTTCCCTCAACAGCTTCGTAGCCATGCTCATCGGTGGCGCCATATGCCAAGCCTTTTTTGACACCGCCCCCTGCAAGCCACATTGAAAACCCTTTGTTGTTGTGGCCCCGGCCATCGGTGGTCGGGTCATCAGGAGTTCTACCAAACTCTCCGCCCCAGATCACGAGGGTATCATCTAACATGCCACGATTATCTAGGTCTTCAAGCAAAGCTGCGATGGGCTTATCAATTGCGGCACAATTTTTGGTCATGCCACCGGTAAGGAATCCATGATGATCCCAATCGGTGTGGGTGATTTCAATGAAGCGAACTCCAGCCTCTGCAAAACGCCTTGCCAGAAGGCACTGCCTGCCGAAAGTTTCATCTGCATTATACCTTGCCAAGGTTGTTTTACTTTCGCTTGCGACATCCATTACCTTAGGAAGTGCATCCTGCATACGAAATGCAAGTTCATAAGATTGGATCAAACCTTCAATCCGTGAATCTTGATCCCTGCCCAAAAGGTCACGATTCATTTCCTGCAAAAGATCTAACTGCTGCCTTTGGCCAGTTGGGGCAAGCCTATTGTTAGATACATTTCCTATTACGGGATTACGGATGGGGCGGTTGGCATCACCAAGCAGTGTTGCAGAATTTGCAGCAGGAAGGAAGGCGCTGGAGTAATAGCGCAATCCACCAAGCGAGGTCAGCGGGTTGATGGAGATGAAACCGGGAAGGTTCTGATTTTCAGTACCCAAACCGTAAAGAGCCCATGAACCAAGCGAAGGCCTTACAAATTGAAAACTTCCTGTATGCATCTGCTCCAACGCTTGTGGATGATTTTCATTATCGGTATGCATACCTCTGAGAATACAAAGTTTATCTGCATGCTTGGCGGTCTCGGGTAAAAGATCAACAATTTCGAGGCCACTTTCGCCATGCTTGCTGAACTTCCAACGGGATCCCAGAAGTTTACTGTTTTGATTTTTGGCTGCTTTGCCATTGTCTGCTGATAATTTGGGCTTCGGATCGAATGTCTCCATATGCGAAGGGCCACCACGCATGCAAAGGAAGATCACCCTTTTGGCCTTGGCAGGAAAATGTGGTTTTTTGGCCCCAAGTGGACCAGAAGGGTTTATTTCTTTTGTTTCATTTGCTGCAGCTTGTGCTGCCATCCCTTGGAGTGCAGTGTAACCAAACCCTGCAGATACTGTTTTTAGCATCTGCCTTCTCGAAAAGAAATTATTATTCATACTGCTATTCCCTGAAGGTTTGCTTATTTTACAAAGCGAAATTCTGCTGAAGCAAAAACAATCTGGCAGAAACTTGTTAGGCGTTCTACTCGAAGCTGCATAGCATCGGGTTGCTTCTTGGATTTTGGATCTGCCAGTAATAACTCGGGCCGGTTTAGATAATCCAATGCCCTGTTGATTTCAAGTGATGAAGGTTCGCGGGAAAAGGCCCTGCGATAAATTGTTTTGATTCGCCCTTTATCATCAAGTTTATCATCCTTTGATAATTGCCCACTCAACAAGCCCGCCTGTTTAATAACCCATTCATTGTTCATGAAATAAAGGGATTGCGCAGGAACAATACTTTCTTCCCGCTGCGATATTGATCTATCCGGTGATGCAAAATCAAACAACCCAAAAATCTCAGGAAGCACACCACGCACCACTGGTAAGTACACGCTGCGATGCGGATTTTCAATCTGTTCTGGTATGAACAAAGGCTGGAATGTACGATATTCATCTTCCCTGTAGGGATTGTATTTTGCAAGGAAAGCCTTTTCAGGTGCTAATGGCGCCCGATCAAGAGTGCCAGTAACTTGCATAATGGCATCACGCAATAACTCGGCTTCAAGCCTGCGCGGGCGCATGTACGAAAGATAAATATTATCAGGGTCGATTGATTTTCCGTTACCTCGCGATTCATCCGCACCACCTTGAAGGTAAGTACTGCTAAGCACCAATGCACGGATTAATTTCTTCGTTGACCATCCTTGATCGATGAACCGTAGCGCAAGGTGATCCAGCAATTCGGGATGGGATGGCCTCGAACCATTAACCCCATAATCATCCGGTGTTGAAACCAAACCGCGACCGAAAAGATGCTGCCAAACACGGTTTACATAAACACGCGCAGTTAATGGATTTCTGCGATCAGTCAGCCAAGCAGCTAATTCATTTCGGCCACTTTGATGGTTGGGGATTGATGGTGTATCAGTAAATGAAATGACTTGCAAAGTGCCTCGAGGCACGGTTTCTTTAAGGTTTGTAGTCTCACCCCGGACATGAATTTTACAATCTTCCAATTTCTTGCGCTCGCGCACCGCCATCGCCCAGCCAGGCATGCTAGGTGGATTATCCATCGCAAATTGCAGGGCGGCTTCATGGGCCTTAACCTTCACATCCCATTCTTTGATCTCCAGTTCCATCTTAGAAATATCTACCTCAAGTTTGACCTTGTCGCCATCTGCTTTCTTGATGTCGATCCTGGCAGCGGATAAACGACGGACAACTCTGTAACGGTCTGACCGAGAAATATTCTGCGCCAATGTTAGTTCTTGAAGCTTTGCAAAGTAAGCGAGCCCTGCGGGACCCAATTTTTCCGCATCTGGCCCGATTGCTTGAAGTTCCGTGTGGGCAAATGCCGTCGCTTTGATTCCCTTGGGTGAGTAACCATACAGAGGTTGTGTACTTCTAAATATTCCTGCCATTGAATAGTAATCAGCGGTAGGAATGGGATCGAACTTATGATTATGGCAACGGGCACAGCCAACAGAAAGGCCAAGCACCGAACGACTCACAAGCTCTATCTGTTCATCAATTACATCCATTCGAAAAACTTCAGGCTTTGATTCTTCAAAAGATTTCGATCCCAATGCGAGGAAACCCGTGGCAATCAAATTTCGATCATGCTCTTCGCGGGAATGTGTGGGAAGCAGATCACCTGCAATTTGCTCTCTTACAAACTGGTCAAAGGAAACATCACGATTAAAGGAATCGATCACATAATCACGATAACGCCATGCGTGATAATTATAAATGTTGCGATCCTTTCCATTGCTATCAGCATAGCGGGCGACATCGAGCCAAAGCCTTCCCCATTTTTCACCAAAATGATGTGATGAAAGTAAAGAATCGATCAGGTCTAACTTAGCCTTTGCGGGATTCTCAGAGAAAGCTTTAATGAAATTTGCTGTTTCGATTTCTGTAGGAGGAAGCCCCGTAAGGTCGTAATACAACCGCCTAATCAGGGTCCCACCTTTTGCCATGGGGGACGGAGTAAGGTTCTGAGTTTCCATTTTTGAAAGTACAAAAAAATCGATTGGATCAGATGGCCAATCATTTTGTCGAACCTTTGGTAGTTCAAATTTCTTGGGTGGGATGAATGACCAAAACTTTTTGCCCTCTTCAATCGAAAGGCCTTGCTTCTTAATTAAAATATCACCTTCGCGCGGATCAAAAGCCCCATCACCAATCCATTTTTCAAAATCTGCAATTACCATGGGTGAAAGTTTCTCGGTGGGTGGCATTTCAAGCCCGGAATATTTAAGCGCTTTGATCAACAGGCTTTCTGAAGGTTTGCCGGGAATGATTGAGACCCCATTTTCTCCCCCCTTTAACATACCTTTGCGAGTATCCAGCGCAAGCGCACCTTTGAGTTTTCCTTTGGTTGCAGATTCTGTGGAATGGCATTTATAACAGTGCGAAACCAAAACTGGTCGGATTCTCTTCTCGAAAAAATCCAAGCGGGCATCTTCAGCAACTACTGCACCAGGAATTAAAAATGAAATGAAAGTGCCAGCCACCAATCGGAATGTTAAAGTATTAGAAATATTAAACATGCAGGTAGGCTCAGAAATTTAAGTTTTCTCTCGGTAGTTATTTTAACTCAGTTCAAGGAATAAGACAAATTCAAAGCGTTTAACTTTATGCTCAGGCCAAAAATAACATTAAATCTAATCAATTTGTTTCATATCACTAATGTTTAATCTAGAATCAAAATCTTAACCATTCCTTATATGGAACAAAAATGGATCTACTTTCAGCTTGGCATCAATTAATCACCAGCATACGAGAAACTTTTTCACCCTGGGAGCTTGCAGGTTTCCTGACCGGTATCGTTTGCGTTTGGCAAGTTGTTTGCAGAAACATTTGGAACTTCCTCTGGGGAATGCTCAGTTGTGCATGCTTCTTGATTTTGTTTCTTCAGCAGCGACTTTTTGGCGAAGCTATTCTCCAAGTTATTTTTATCGCATTAAACATCCATGGCTGGAATCAATGGCTACGCAAAGACTCGGATCAAGGTGACCCTGAAGTTGCAAATGTTCCCAAAAAAGAATTTACAATTCTCGCCCTCTTGGTTTTTCCCTTTACTGCGGGATTATGGGCGATATTGACATGGCTTAATGGATCAGCGCCGCTAGTCGATGCCTGGGTGACCTCACTAAGTTTAATTGCACAATGGTTGCTCAATCGAAAATTCATCCAGTCCTGGCCTGTCTGGATTCTTGTTGATGTGCTTACAATTGGACTCGGAATTTATAGGGGCTTATACCTGTTATCTACCCTCTATGTCATTTATCTTTCCATGTGTTTTGTTGGTTGGTACTCTTGGAATAAAACTATTATTGCTGCAAAGAGTGAAACCCATGGCTAAAAATGCTTTGGTGATTGGTAAGTTTTATCCTCCCCATCGAGGGCATAAATTTTTAATCGATGCAGCCTCTGAAACAAATAATATAGTTCATGTGATTTTATGTCATAAAAGTGACCAGATTCCCGAAGGCAATTTAAGGAAGGCATGGCTGCAGGAAACGCACCCCAACGCAATCATCAAAGTCATTGATGGTATATACGACCCGACAGATTCTGCATTGTGGGCGCAAATGACCAAGATGTGGCTTGGGTTGATTCCTGATGTGGTTTTTACCTCTGAAGATTATGGCGCTGAATTTTCAAGGCTTCTTGGAGCCCAGCATGTTCTCGTGGATAAAAATAAAATCAATGTTCTCATTTGTGCAACACAGATTCGAAGCAATCCCTGGCAATACTGGGAATTTTTGGAACCCCCAGTCAGGGAATATTATGCGATAAGGGTAGTGATGGCTGGTGCAGAATCAACGGGCAAAACAACCCTTTCCAGAGACCTAGCAAAAGTTTATGAAACTAACTGGATTTCTGAGTTTGGCAGATCTTATAGCGAGAAAAAAATCAGAGAAGGTACTAATGATGATTGGGCCACCTCTGATTTTGTCACGATTGCAACTGAACAATGCCGGCTTGAAAATAATGCTGCTAGGCTTGCCAACCGTGTATTGGTTTGCGATACCGATGCCTTTGCAACAGCTATCTGGCACAGGCGTTACTTGAAGGATCGTTCGCCCGAGGTGGAAGCTATTGCATTTTTCCACCGATGCCCTGACCTGGTAATCCTTACAGATATTGCAACTCCTTTCGAACAAGATGGCGTTCGCGATGGAGAATCTATCCGTGGTTGGATGCATGATATTTTTCTTGAAGAGCTGATCAAATCAAAACGAAGATTTATTATGGTAAGGGGAACGCCTAAAGAACGATTGGAGCAAGCATGTTCAGAAATCAATAAAATCTTGAAAATCCCCGCAGATATAAATTAAGTTGGATGAGCTAGTTTGCTTACTTCGTGGCTTTGTTTTTTTTGTTAAGCGCTGTAGGTGGTTTAGGATAACGCGTAACAACAACATCATTTTTTTGCTTAGTACCATTTGAACTACGGCCATCAGTGATTAGCTTTTCCATCAGCAATTTCATCTGTGCCACACGCTCTGGTTGTTCGCCTGCCAGATTTTTAGTTTCGCCAATATCTTCAGCAAGATTGTAAAGTTGCACATCAAGTTTGCTATCCTTGTTTTGTTTGGGATCTGGAGCAAGGATCAATTTCCAATCACCTTGGCGCAATCCAGGAATGCCTGAAGCAGCACAGCTTACCGAATTTTCCCGTACCGGTTTATCAACACCCTTAAGCAAAGGCATCAAGCTGAAACTATCTTCTGCAGAGTTTGCAGGTAATTTCGCATTTAGAATTTCAGCAAGTGTTGCAATCACATCAGCATGATGCACAAGTTGGTTGCATACGGTTCCGGATTTTACAACCTTAGGGTAGCGCACAATAAAGGGTATACGATGGCCACCTTCATAAACATCGGTTTTATAACCTCGCAAAGGCCCACTGGGAAAATGACCTTGTTGCTCCAATTGTTTGACACCCACATAGCTTGCAAAACCATTGTCGCTGGTGAAAATCACGAGAGTATCATCTGCTTTACCAGATTTCTCAAGGGCTTTTAAAACCTTTCCCAAGGTGGCATCTGTTTCCATTATCAAATCTGCACATGCATTATCCAAGCCACTCTTCCCTTTCCATTGTGCATTCACTGCAAGAGGTGTATGTGGTGTGGTGAGTGGCATATAAAGCAGGAATGGTTCAGGCTTCGTTGTGGCATCGGAGATAAACTTTACCGCATGATCTTCAAGGGCGGGTAAGATTGGCTCTAACTTCCAGTCCTTGAGTGCGGGTCCTTGATTACTTGCTTGATGATTCTTAAGCATACTAAGAGGTAGAAATTCTGATGGGATACCAACGGTTCGATTGTCATCGATAAAGCAGTACGGTGGCCAGTTGGGTACATCGGTACCAAAGTAGGAATCAAAGCCTCTGGTAGTGGGGCCGCCTGCAATGGTCTTTGAAAAAACCTGTTGCCAAATAGCACGCTGGTCATCAGAGGGTTTGCCATCTTCCATGGGTTTCCCTTTGAACAAAGCAGCAGTTGCAACGGGAATGGGCCAATCCCAACCGAGATGCCATTTGCCTATTGCGCCGGTACGATAGCCATGCTGTTTTGCCAGGCTTGCAATGGTAACCCGATTGGGTGCGATGAGTGGTTCCCCCCACATGCCAACAATGCCTGATTGCAACCGGGTGCGCCAATGATACCTGCCTGTAAGAAGGGCGTAGCGGGAAGGCGAACAAACTCCGGACGAGGAATGGGCATCAGTAAAGCGCATGCCCTGTGCTGCAAGGTTATCAATGTTGGGTGTTTTGATTTTACCGCGGGTGGGGTTGTTGCACTGTACATCACCATAGCCAAGATCATCTGCAAGTATGATAAGAACATTGGGCTTATCTGCAGCTTGTAGCATTGCAAAAGGGCTGA
>CALARU010000073.1 GCA_937888715.1 uncultured Planctomycetaceae bacterium
TATCGTTCTCGAATTAACCAACCACCCAACTCTGATCGCAACCCTGATACGAAATTAATTCATCAGCCTTAAACCACAACGCAAGTTCTTGGTTGGCATTATCGACACTGTCGCTGCCATGAACCAAGTTATTTTGCACGCTGATGGAATAATCGCCACGAATGGTTCCAGGAGGAGATTTCGCCCCATCGGTAAGCCCCATTAAGTTGCGAACTACAGCAACCGCATTGGGCCCTTGAAGAGCCAAGGCAACGGTAGGGCCACCGGTAAGGAATTGAATCAAGGATGGGAAGAAAGGCCTTGCACGATGTGCATCGTAATGCTTTTCAGCAAGATCTTTGCTTGCATGAACAAGTTTCATTCCAACGATTTGCAAACCTTTGAGTTCGAATCGTTCTACCAATGAGCCGATAAGCCTGCGTTGAACAGCATCGGGTTTTAAAAGTACAAGCGTGCGTTCCATAGAGATAAACCTTTACTTAAGAGACAATATTTCAGTACATCTAATCTTTTTTTATGAATTAAACTGAATTGGGCGAGAAATTGTAACTGGTTTACCCAAATTTAGTCTGGATCATTCGGATTCCCATCGCCCCGGCTTGCAAGTTTTTGCAACATCAACATGGAAATATTCTCCTTTAAAACCCTAACAGAAGCATCCCCCATGGAAACATTGCATACCCCTGTATGAAAGGAATACAACTCTCCTTGATTCCAAGCATTAATAGTTAAAGCGCCAGTTAAGTGGGCTGCGGTTGTAATTTTAGATATGCCTGTTGTAGCACCTGTAAAAGTAATTGGTCCAACCGTACCTGCACAAACAATATTATTAGTTTCTGAAGCCCATGCCCCACGAATACCCCATGTGGAAGTTGTCGCCAAATCATTATATTTTTTACCTTGGATCCATCCTTGATGGCGGGCCCCAGATTCTCCAATCATAAAAGTATTACTCAAGCCATCGGTTATTTCCACTAGTCTAGTTTTTGCATTTGCAGTTAGCACAGCATTAATCCCTGGGCTTTTTGGGTACTTTAACCCTAAGCCTACCCAAACAGCCGCATTATTATTGCCCCGGGTAATGGGCCAGTAATCAGATGCCATTGGCGCTTTAGCCCAACTCCCGGGTATCGGGATTATTTCATGACTACTAGGAACAGAGGGGCACTCAAAGGTTGGCACTCGCGAACTACTTGCTAGTTGATTGGCCGGGGCGCTCCAATTTATTTTAAAATTATAACCACCATTAACTGACAATAAATTACCCTGTTCAATATAAGGAAGAATAATAGTTAAAACACTATGCCTCGAATAAGTATAAGGCGCAGCGGTTTGGGAAGTAAATTCGATAAGATCAGCGTTATACGCAGTGGATGTGGTATTCACCACACCAGGGGGAAGCCCCCCAAAAGTACCTTCAAAGTGATGGCAAGCCAGCCCCAGATTTTTCAAATTATTTGCACACTTCATTCGGGCCGCAGCTTCTCTCGCTTTTTGTACCGCAGGCAACAGCAAAGCAATGAGAATGGCCACAACAGCCAGCACCACCAACAATTCAATAAGAGTTACCCCTTTTCGGATTACAAAAAACATTGGGCGAGACCAAATAATTACAAAAAGGATATTATTAATATATATTAAGCTACAATCAACTAAAAAAGGCACAAATTATGAACACCATAATTTATGCCTTTAGTTTATCGCAATAATATTTTTTAAAGCATGGAGTCGAGAAATGCTTGATTGCCCGTCATTTTTGATAACTTCTTGATGAGTATATCCATCGCTTCTACAGGGCCCATGGTTACCAACATTCGTCGAAGCACATGCACTTTTTTAAGAACTTCGGGCGACAACAGCTTTTCTTCTTTTCGCGTACCCGACTGACAAATATCCATTGCGGGAAAAATCCGCCTGTCTGCAAGCTTACGATCCAGCACCATTTCCATGTTGCCGGTGCCTTTGAATTCTTGAAAAATCACTTCATCCATACGGCTTCCCGTATCAATCAATGCGGTTCCCATTACAGTAAGGCTGCCACCCTCTTCAAAAGCTCGTGCTGTTCCAAAAAGCCTTTTAGGAACTTCCAAAGCCTTGGAATCAACACCGCCGCTCATAATTCTACCACTATTAGCAGTGTTTTTGTTGTACGCACGGGCAAGCCTCGTAAGGCTATCAAGCAAGATGAATACCTGCTTGCCCTGCTCTACCAACCTACGGCCTCGCTCAACCACAAGTTCAGCTGTACGAACATGGCTTGCGCTATCACGATCAGAACTGCTAGCAATCACTTCGCCTTTGATAGTTCTACGCATTTCAGTAACTTCTTCGGGCCGTTCATCAACCAAAAGAACTACAAGGTGCATTTCAGGATGATTGACGGAAACAGCTTGGGCGATATGTTGCAGCAAAATCGTTTTACCAGTTCTAGGCGGTGCAACAATAAGGCCTCTTTGGCCCTTACCAATGGGGGTAAGCAAATCCATAACCCTAGTGGTGAGAGGCTCATTACCGGTTTCTAATTTGAGCAGTTCGTGAGGATCGATAGCGGTAAGGTCATCGAAATTACGCTGGGTAAAGCTATCAGGATTTTTGCCTTCGATTGTTTCCAATTTAAGAAGGCGGGGTGGTTGTGAGCCACGAAAAGCTTCACACATACCGCCCAATAAAAGACCTTCACGAAGTTTCAGCCTTTGGATAAGTGCGGAAGCAACAGCGGGATCAGAAGGTTGCGGAGCGTAATCCTTGGCAGGGTTACGAAGAAATCCATAACCTCTGGGGTGAATTTCGAGAACGCCTTGAAGGCTGACAGCATCTTCGGGCAATGGAAGATCCATTGCGGGCTCAACAGGAGGCCTAAAGCCATCCCCTTGGGACCCTTGAGATCCCTGATAGGGCCTATTTTGCCGCTGGGAATTTTGCGGTCTGCCGTCACGATAATTAGGTTTGCGGGAGGGGCCTTTGTTGCCTCTACCGCGTCCGGGTCCGGGTGGATAAGAGTTCATACTTTCCGATACTGCGTTACCGCTTCAAAAGTACCATCGGGAAGGGGCACAAGTTGGTAGTCACCAAACAAATTAGGTGCTTCAACTTGAAGAATTTTCAAGACTGCAATTGCAAGCTTGCGAATTTCATCTTCAGCATGCCTACTACCGCGCATTTCGATGAAATGCCTGAGAGAACGGGCATTTGCTGTAACAAAAATTTTGGTTTCGGTGGCATTGGGAAGCACACTTCTTGCAGCCTGCCTTGCAAGCTTTCGCCTTAACGTACGATCAGGCTCATCCTTGAACTTCTCTGCCAAAATCTCGACCAGCTTGATATAACCCTTGTGCGCAGCTTCAACGGTTTCAAGCCAGATTTTATGTGCTTCAGGATCGGCAGCTATGCAATCAGGTTCAACATATTCTGCTACTGATTCATCAACATATCGCTGGCTTAACTGGGAATACCCCATGCCAGCTCGATGCCTTACAAGTTCATGAGTTAGAGAACGGCTAACGCCTGTAAAAACAAAACTCCAGACGGCATGTTCTAGTACAGAACCATGCCCAACTTCGAGAATATGCTCGATATAAGCATGATTACCACCCGGCCTAGGCTTGGCAAAACTCATGTAGCAAACCCGCCCAGCAACTTCGGTCAGGTATTCCCCTGCTACTTCGGTATCCGAATGCCAGGAAACGCCATGATCCTCAAGGAACTGGTTAAGGGTGCCATCATTGATCATTTGCTTACCCATGAGGTAAACTTTAGGATCAGAAATAACTTTCATCGACGCCTGATTTTGCTGATTAACTGCCATGAATCCTTGCTCTTGGGCACCTTACCTGATTTAAATCAGTTTAAGGCAATACCGATGTGGGAATGTATTCTAAGCCTTGTATTCTAGTCTCTATCCGAGACTATTCATATGAGATAATGGACATCATACTCTTTAAATTTAGGATGTCAACGAAATGAATGCCTCTAAAATATTCATTTTTAGATTTTGGGTTTTTTCTATGCCTTTTGCCCAGAGACGCTAACATAGTAGTAGTTTGAATAAATCATTAAAATTCTGGGGCAAAGCGTGGCTAAAATGACCAAGCAAATCACCCAAACTGATACTAAACCAGTTACCGTACCTGATTTTCTTTTAGCAAAATCTCAAGGTCGAAAATTAACCGTAGCCACTGCGTATGATTTTCCCAGTGCTAAAATCATGAATGAAGCAGGAATCGACTGCATTCTTGTAGGCGACTCTCTGGGCATGGTGATCCAAGGGAAACCCGATCCACTTTCTGTCACCTTAAAGCAAATGATCTATCATGCAGAAATGGTGGCTCGCGCAACCTCCCATAGTTTGGTTGTTGTTGATCTGCCCTTCATGACTTATCAGGAATCTGCGCAACAAGCCCTAAAGAACTCAGGGAAAGTTCTTAAAAAAACCGGTGCTCATGCGGTAAAGCTCGAAGGTGGAAGGCGCATTGCCGAAACCATCAGAGCGATAACCAACGCAGATATTCCAGTGATGGGGCATGTGGGCCTGACGCCACAATCTGTGCGCAGAATTGGTGGCTTTAAAATGCAACGCAACGAAAACGAGATTCTCCAAGACGCCCTTGCAGTCGAAGAAGCCGGTGCGTTTGCAATTGTTCTAGAGTGCATTCCACCCGATATCGCACAAAAAATCAGCAGCGCCTTAAAAATACCAACCATTGGGATTGGCGCAGGCCCGCATTGCGATGGGCAGGTACTTGTTGGCCATGATTTATTGGGACTTACCACGGGGTTTCATCCTCGCTTCAGCAAAAAATATGCCGACATCGCAGATATCATTAAGGCTGCAATAGCCTCTTATTGCAGCGAGGTACGCACTGGAAAATTCCCCGGTCCAGAGCACACTTTCAAATGATAATACCCCGCGCCCTTCACCCTTCCATAACTTATAAAACCATTTCACCCATGGTGTTGCTGAGCCTTTTTCTAATCCCTTTTCTTATACAAATGAACGAAAACATTTGCTTTGCTGCAGACTTGGTTCAGGCCAGAAAACTTCTTCTCACCGGAAAACTTGAGGAAGCAAAAGATGAATATCAAGAAATTCTAAAAGATCCAAAAACTGCACACGCTGCAACCATTGGCCTTAGCAAAATAAGCGAAGCGCAAGGCGACCTCAATGCCTCCTTGAAAATAATCTCGGACCTCAAAAACCCCTCTGCTGATGTTCTTGGCCGTAAGGCGGAAATACAATTCCTAATGGGACTATGGAGCGATGCTGAAGCTTCTGCTACAAAGACTTTATTGCAAAACCCAGATCACCTGCAAGCACGATGGATAAAAGCCCGCATACTCTGGGAGGGTGGCGAAATTCCCAAAGCACTCTCAGCGTTTCAGTGGTTTGTAAAATCCTACTCCGATAAGCTTGAAACACCCAATGCCTATAAAAAGTCTGAAGATTTATTGATTATCGCCAAGGCAAGCTTGGAAAACGCGCGCTGGTATGCCTTAGGCGATGAACTCGAAACCATTCTAAATGATTTACTGAAAGACACTCTTAAAAGTGATCCGGATTTCTGGCCAGCAGAAGCCCTAGCAGGAAAAATCCTGCTCGAAAAACACAACCGCCCCGAAGCCCTCGCTGCCTTTTCCAAAGTCCTTGCCATCAATCCTGAAGCCCCCGAGGCCTTGATAGGCAAAGGCGAAGCTGCAATTCAAGAAATGGAATACCAAGAGGCAGAATCATTCGCCCAACGAGCATTGAAATCCCAGCCCAACCACCCGGATGCTTTGATTCTTCTTTCCGAAATCAGCTTGGCGGAAAGTAATTCTGCAAAGGCTCGAGAACAACTTGCATTGGCAAGAAAAGCCAGACCACGAGATGAAAAAATTCTGGGTAGGCTTGGTGCACTTGCCTGGCTTGATGGAAAAACTGCTGAACTGCAAAACCTAGAAAAAGAAGCTCTTTCGTTTGATAAAAAGCCCGCTCTTTTCTACCTCGAAATGGGCGAACTTCTTTCTTCCCGCAGGCGCTTCCCTGAAGCTGAAATCCGCTTAAAACAAGCCATCGAACTGCGACCCAACCTCCCAGAACCCTTGATTTCACTTGCCATGCTTTCTCTGCAAATGGGCAGGGAAGCGGAGGCCCGAACCCTTCTAGAAAAAGGTCTGAAAGCTGATCCGTTCCATGTCCAAACTGCCAACTCTCTTAAAGTCTTAAAGCATCTTGATAAATATGAAACCCTGGAAACCGAACACTTCATCTTTAAATTCGATGCCTCGCAGGATAAAGCACTTGTCACTTATATGTCCTTCTTTATGGAACAAATCTTCGCTCAACTTAATGCTAGATTTCGATTCTCTCCCAAAGACCCAATCCTTGTTGAAGTCTTTTCCAATCACGAAATGTTCAGCGGCAGAACCATTGGGGTACCAGATCTTCATACCATAGGCGCTTGCACTGGCAAAGTTATCACCATGGTTTCGCCCCAAAGTAAAACCATGGACAAGCCTTTCAACTGGGCACGAGTCATGCGCCATGAACTAACCCATATCTTCAACCTTGAACAATCCCAATTCATGGTGCCCCACTGGTTAACCGAAGGATTGGCTGTTTCTCTCGAAGGTTACCCAAGATCCGACTCTTGGAACAAGGAATTGAAACAACGCATTCAATCCAACAACCTTTTCAACCTAAGCAATATCAACCTCGGGTTTCAGCGACCCAGATCGCCTATTGATTGGCAGATGGCTTACTGCCAAAGTTTGCTTTATGTCGAGTACCTGCAGAAAACTCATGGCGAAGAAGCATCCCGCAATATGCTCGAATCTTTCGCCAAGGGAAATGGAACAGACTTGGCAATCGAACTTGTGACCAAATCCAAAACTGCGAACTTTGAAAAAGGATATCTCGCCTACATCAAGGAAATTACCGCAAAGACCTTGATTAGTGATAAACCAAAACTGCGAAGTGTTGAAGAGTTGCGTAAAGCCATCGAAGCAGATGCAACCGATGCAGAGGCCCAAGGCGAGTTGGCGCTTTTACTGATAAACCGAGATAGGGCCGAGGCCAGAAAACTTGCAGAGTCCGCACTTTCGAACAAGCCAGGCCAACCCCGCGCATCCCTAGTTTTAGCCAAACTTGCAAAGCTGGCGGGTGATACAAAAAAAGAGCAGGCCCTTCTTGAAGATTCTGTGAAGGTTAACCCCGATCCAGACATCCTTTTTCTGCTGGGTAGAATCTTTTATGATGCAGGGGAATTTCCAAAGGCGACCGAAACTTTGCAATCGGGCATGGCTTTGGATCCCGATAATCCCCGCTGGCTTGAACAACTCGCCCGCGTTTTCGCCCATACTGATAACAAACCCATGCAAATCGATGTCTTGCAAAAACTCACCCGGCTCGACCCAGACGATCTTGAAAAACGCAAACGACTTCTCAAGCTATTGTTGCAAAACAATCAAAAAACTGAAGCTCTTACCGCTGCAAGGGAAGTGTTGGAAATTGATGTATCCTTTAAGGAAGCGCAGGATTTACTCCTTGAGCATCTGCTAGCTTTAGGCAAAAATGATGAGCTCCAAAAACTCAAACAAGCTTTTAATCCTTCAAGGTAACTTATGCCCCAAAACCTCAAACAATTACAATCATTGATCAAAGAGCTGTATGGTAAAAAAGATTCCTCGAGAGGGATTGAAGGTACATTCATGTGGTTTATGGAAGAAGTTGGCGAGCTTTCTGCTGCTCTTAGAGAAAAAAACCATCAGGCACTTGTGTTAGAATTCGCAGATGTGCTTGCATGGCTCGCAACCCTTGCTAATATTGCAGGGGTCGATCTGGAAGATGCGGTTAAATTAAAGTATGGCACTGGTTGCCCGGGATGTGCGAAATCACCCTGCGTTTGTAACCCCAACGAAAAACCTTAAGAAAGTCTTCATGTTACGATTTCTGACCATGTGCTGCCTGCTCTTATTTTGTACTCAACCAGCTTTGGCGCAACCATCCTTAACCCAAGTTCGCTTTGGTTTCCCTTCCGAAGCTGGGGCCTTGATTCGGAACGGCGTTTGGGTTCCTGTTGGGATTGAACTTGACCCTAAGGGTTCTGAAATCGAACCCGATAAATTCCTGATTGAACTGGAATCCACTGATGGCGATGGGGCGACCTATCTCGTAAAAATGCCTGTGCTTCCCGGGCAAACTCGGATGATGGGCTACCTTCGCCCAGGTTCTTCAACAAGCCCTCTTATCGTCAGGCTGAAAGAAAAAAATGGTACGACAATTCAAGTTTGGCCAACCCCAGCTCGATCTTCTGCAACCATGATTGGTCCAAGAGATTTTTTAATCGCAACTGCAGGATTTCCCCCAGAGGCCCTTCAACTCGCTTCTGCAAACCAAAGTAAATTAGATGCAGGGAAACCATTTTTGAACGAAAGGCTGCCTCGCAAATTCTCAGAATTAAAAACCATTCATGATCTTCCAACTCAAGCGCTTGGATACGCCTCATTGGATACGCTGATTGTTTCTACTGCTTCAACAATTTCCAGCGATCTTATTAAAGAAGCAAACTCAGAAAAGCGCGCAGCTCTTTCTGCATGGCTTCTTTCAGGTGGTACTCTTTTGGTGGATTCAGGCACGCATTACCAAAGCACGAAAAATTTGCTCCTTGCCCTCGGAGTTACAGGCTGCAATATCGAAGGGTTGGATTCAAACCCAAAAGGATTGCGCACACTCAACGGGTTGAATCGCTGGGTCACCCCGTTGATTAGCCAGTTGTTGCCAATGCGTATAAACGAGATTACAAAGTTAACCCCAACTTATTCAGCACAAACCATCATTCGGGAATCCTCAGAACCATCCGATCCCGTCGTGAGGCCAATATTGGTACAGATACCTTTTGGCCGTGGCAGAGTTTTTCTGCTGGCCTTAGGCATGGAAACCCCGCCCTTTGCAAGCTGGGGTGGGCAGCAATCTTTCTGGGATAAGTTTTTATTTGAGATCTCGCCACGAAACCCGGGCTTTGCCCAGGGAAAATTCCCACCAGACACAACCTCTATCAGGCCTGAACTAGCATGCGAAATCCAACGATCGCTGGAAACATTTGCAGAAGTACCTACCTTCCCTTTTGGCTGGGTTGCTCTTCTAATTCTTGCTTACATATTCATCATCGGGCCAATCGATTATTTTGTCACCCATTACTGGTTAAAAAAGCCCGAGCTTACGTGGTTCACTTTTTTGATAGCAGTGGTAATTGCAACCTGGGGTGCGTGGGCGGGCGCCTACGCTCTTAAAGGTGATGATTCGCGCCTCAACAAACTTGATATCATGGATGTGGATATTTCTTCTGGATGTGTGCAGGGTACTTCCTGGATGTCTTTCTTCAGCCCCACTCCAGGCAATTATTCCTTCGCTTTCCAATCCAACCCCTCTTGGAGTTCGGGAGAACCCATTACCCAACCGGATCTAGGCATCCTCGAAACACCCGATCGCATTTTCAGGGGCGCTTCCCAATCTCTTTTCCGAAAACCTTACGAATACAGCTCTTTTCCTTCTGCTCTTGAACAAGTCGGCATCCCTGCATGGGCTTGCGCATCGCTAGAAGGCAATTGGCAGAAAAAATCTAAACCCAACAGTGCTCCCTTTCAAGGCGACCTTTCCCATTCCAGGGTTGAAACTGTTCTTATCACAGGCACCATCACCAACAATCTTTCCGTTGACCTTCATGAATGCAACCTTTTTTATCAGGAATCTTGGCACAACTTGGGCAGGTTTCAGGCAGGAGAAAAAAGGCGCATCGATATGCTCCAACTAGGCGGCAGGGGGCAATCCATTCAACAATGGAACGATGCAAAAATCTTGGCACCCAGCAATTGGAACAACCAAAAAACCAACAACTCATCTGATAATATTTACCCTATTCACAGGCTCGTTAAAGCTTTTGTTTTTCATGACCACCCCGAAGCAGGAGATCTTCTTTACAATAGTTCGCTGCGAAAACTCGATACCAGTTGGCGCCTGAAGCAGGTTTCTGAAACTTTTCTTTCAGAAAGTGCAAGGCTTAGGCACCCGGAAGAAATCATTCTCGTAGGCAGGGTTGATCCTGCAAAATCTTCTTCTGCACCCACGATTCTTTCTCTTTCCCAAAAAATTAATGGCAATCCAATCACCATCAAACCCAGCATCAATCAGGAAACTTTTGTAAGGGTGGTTATCCCCATCCAACATGCAAAACCCTAAGTGCGCTCTTTTTCTTCCATGGAACTACTTTTATGATTGAAACCCGTGACCTGACCAAAATGTATGGCGAACTCTACGCTTTAAACCGCCTGAATCTTAAACTTGATCAGGGCGATGTTTACGGATTTATCGGGCCCAATGGTGCAGGTAAAACCACCACCATGCGCATCCTCGCTACTCTTTTAAACCCTAGCTGGGGCGAAGCCACCGTTTGTGGCTACTCCATCTACAACAGCTCCAGAGATATCCGCAAATTGATAGGCTACATGCCCGACTTCTTTGGCGTTTACGATGATATGAAAGTTAGCGAATACCTTGAATTCTTTGCTGCTGCTTACCGTATCCAAGGCCTCGACCGCAAAAAGAAATGCGATGAAGTTCTCGAGCTTGTCGACCTAGGCTACAAACGCGATGCACTCGTTACCAGCCTTTCCCGCGGGATGACCCAACGCCTTGGACTGGCTCGGGTTTTACTTCACGACCCCATGGTTCTGCTACTTGACGAACCCGCCAGCGGTTTAGATCCCAGAGCCAGAATTGATATGCGGGCCTTGCTAAAGCGACTCCGATCCATGGGCAAAACCATCCTTGTTTCCAGTCATATTCTCCCTGAACTTGCAGATATCTGCAATAAAATCGGCATCATTGAACGGGGCCAGCTTCTATTTGATGGCGATGTGGAAACTGCGATCAAGCAGGTGCGCCAAAACACTGTCATTCATGTGGGCGTTGAAATCAACAGGCTCAAAGAAGCTTCGGGGTTCCTTAAGACGATGGAAGGCGTTTTTTCCATCGAAGAGCGAGATAATGCAGATTATCTTCGAGTAACTCTGGCACACGATTTTAAAGATGGTAGTTTTATTGCAGAAGCTTTGGTGCGTGCTGGGTACAAACTTAAAACCCTTCATGAAGAAGAAGTCAATTTGGAAGATGTGTTCATGGGTATTACCAAAGGAATCACCAACTGATCTTCAACCCTGAAAGGGTCAAGACATGCGAATATTGGTAACTGGTGGCGCAGGATACATCGGTTCGCATACAGTTCGGCACCTTCAAGCACACGGGCATTTCGTTCATGTTTACGATAACCTTTCCCGCGGACACGCTGCTTCTATTCCTGCTGAAATTTTTACCCAGGGCGATCTGCATGACCTTAGCAAGCTTGATCATGTCATGGCCACAAACCAGATCGAAGCGGTGATTCACTTCGCTGCTTTTGCACAAGTGGGCGAGTCCACCAAAAACCCCGAATTGTACTACCGTAATAATGTTGCAGGCACCATCAGCCTTGTCGAAGCTATGAAACGATGCAACATCTCCAAGCTTGTTTTTTCAAGCACATGTGCAACCTATGGCAATCCCACGGTGGTTCCTATTGTTGAAGAAACCCCTCAAAAACCAATCAACCCCTATGGGAAAACCAAGCTCATAGTTGAGTGGATGCTGAAAGATCTTTGCGCCGCCCATAAATGGTCTTGTGCATCTTTACGGTATTTTAATGCTGCTGGTGCCAGCCCTGATGGCGGCATAGGCGAAGATCATAACCCCGAAACTCATCTTATCCCACTCGCACTTTCTGCGGCTGCTGGTCGATCTAAATTCCTCGAAATTTTTGGTACTGACTACCCAACTCCCGATGGAACCTGCATCAGGGATTACATTCATGTGGATGATCTCGCCAACGCACACCGATTAGCGCTTGAAAAAACATTACCCGGTGAGCACCTCTGCCTAAATCTAGGAACAGGCAAGGGCAACAGCGTTTACGAAATCCTCAATGCAGTCAAAGATATCACCGGGAAAGCAGTACCCTTTACCATCGGTGCACGCAGGGAAGGCGATCCACCCGCCTTGGTTGCAAGCTGTAAAAAAGCAAATCTCAGGCTGGGATGGGAAGCCAACTACAAGGATATCCGGGAAATTATTACCACCGCTTGGCGCTGGCACCAATCGCACCCGGATGGCTACAAAACCAGGTGATTTGTGCTTGAATTAAACTCTTCCAACATTGCTAATTATCTAATTTCTACCCATAGAATCTTGGTTCACAATCCTACCATCGAATCCTTAAGCGGAGGCGTTTCAGCTCTCGTTTTTAAAATCACAACCCCAGATCAAACCTTTATTCTCAAACAGGCCTGCAAACAATTGCGGGTTAAAGATCTTTGGCTTAGTGACCCTGCAAGAATCGAACGAGAATTTCTTTTTCTCTCTGCGTTCAAATCCCTCGCATTAAACGGTTACTTAACCGAACCTCTCTGGCATGACAACAAAAATCATGTGTTGGCAATGTCGCTTGCACCTGCCCCAGCAACCGCTTGGAAAACCGATTTATTGGGGCAAATCGCGGACCCAGTTCGGGCAATGCAAGCTGCAGATTTGCTCGCAGCTATTCATAATAAGGGAGCTAGTTTAAAGAAAAGCTTCCCAGGGCTCTTAGACAAAACTATTTTTCAACAATTGAGAATTGAACCTTTTTATGAAAGACTGGCTCTGCAATTCCCAGAGTATTCAGCTAGGATACATTTCCTGCGCCATGGCCTATTAGAAGAAAACGCTACACTTTGCCATGGCGACTTCAGCCCGAAAAATCTTTTGCTTCACCCAAATGGTATGACTTTAGTGGATCATGAAACCGCCCATTTTGGCGACTTCACTATGGATCTAGGATTGTTTCTTGCGCATTTAGTTTTGAAGTGCATTTATGCAAAATCAAACCGTTCATCGTATGCAGAACTGATTCGATCTTTTATAAACGCATACCAAACCAATGCGGGAAAATGCGATTTAAACCTGCAGCAAGCGGCGTTGGGGCATCTGGGTGTGGTACTGTTAACAAGGGTGTCAGGCACAAGTCAGGTTGATTATTTGAATGAAACACAAAAGCAAGAAGCAAGGATGCTTGCGCAAACCTTGCTTAAAGGAGACATCAAGGACTGGGAAAGTTTCCCGCCTTATTCTTGGTGATTATTTCTTTTCTTCTATCACGGTGAGTTGGGCGGAACCATCAACAATAATCTGTGGCTTATCGTTATAAGTAGAAACCTTGCCCTTTACCTGAATTGTTTTGTCTTTGAAGAACTTCGGGGCATCTTTGAATTTAAGCTTCTCCTTAAGTTTTTCATTAGCCCCTGCCCTTACCACAACCGTGAAATTATCTGCATCCTTGAAACTCAATTTAGAATTCAAAAACATATTGCTTTTGTTCTTATCCATCGATGCTGATTCAACTTTCATTTCAATCAGACAATCTTTATCGATCATTTTTGCAGCTTCGGCAGGCGTGATTGCTTTTTCCTGGGCAAATGCAATTGCAGCAAAAACAAAACTCAGGCATAACACTAAAAGTGTTTTTTTCATGGCAACAGTTCCTTGATAAAAAATATCCGATTTATAAACAACCATGATAATAAATGAAACAAAGAAGCTGGGCAAAGGATTTATATCCATCTGGCGAACTTAAAAAACTTATAAGAACAAAAGCTGGTTAGCAACATAAGAAAAAGGGCCATCGGGTACCCATATTGCCAGTGCACTTCCGGTTGATTTTCAAAGTTCATTCCATAAATTCCAGATATAACAGTCATGGGAAGAATCAAAATTGAGATGATGGTAAGAACTTTCATAACCTCGTTAAGTTTATTCGAGGAGGAAGACAAATGCGCTTGAAGCAAATCCGAAATCATTTCCCTGCTACTTTCAACTAATTCGACAAACCTCGCCGCATGATCATAAACATCTCGATAGTAGATGACACGCGTTTCATCAATGACTTGAAATTCGCCACGACTCAGCCTAAATAAAATTTCTTTTTCATGGATTAGTGTTTTCCTTAAAACATTAATAACACGCTTTAACCCGATGAGATCCTGCAACTTTGATTTTCCCGGAGCAACAAACACAACCTCTTCAAGTTCATTAAAATATTCCTCGAGTGAATCGAGTAAAGGTTGGTACCGATCGATGATTCCATCCATGATCAAATGAAAGATGAAATCAGCGGAATGATTTGATTTTAAAGTATGGCGCTCTAGATAAGCCCTGACTTCATGAATACCAACAAGAGAACCAATGTGATGAGTGATCAGCAACTTGGGACTGATGAAAACGCTAAGCTGAGTGGTGGCATGATCAATATCAAGGACTTTTCTGCCATGTTGAAAATCATCGCAAAGAGGATTTAAAATAACAAATAGATATTCCGGATATTCTTCAACCTTGGGAAGATGAGGCTTTTTATTAACATCGCGCAAATAAGAAATATCTTCGAGTGTAAGCTTATGAATGGGAAAGAGTTTTTCAAAAACAATCTCATCTTCTTCGATGGTGGAATTTTCAAGATCAATCCAGATAAGGCCTGAGACAGAACTATCTTCGTGATTTAGTTGAAGTTGCTGAATGGAATCAGCAGGGATAAGGGATAACTGGCCATGCTCATTAAATTCGTGGATCGTTATCATGATTTAATACCTGATGAAATTGTACCCACCATAATCATCAGGTATCAGAAATTAAAGGTCAAGAAAGGATTGGCAAAATACTGGGTTCGATCTGCGATTTAAAAGCAAGATCGTTGATGAGACAAGGGTGTTTGTATTGTTCGAGAGTGCCGCCTGTTTTTTTCAACCGTTCGCGATCCCACTTTTGCCAGGTACCCGGTTGCAAAATCATGGGTTTTATAGGCCCTAGCCTAAGGCTTTCCCTCTTGCTATCGTATTCGATATTTATTGTGCGAAGTTTTTCTTCCATGCGATTGGCAAGAATAATTGCAACGTCAGGGTTTGGAATATCACTAGATTCGATAAATAATCCGTAATAGGGTTGCTCATCATTCCAGATGGGGGCAAGGCTGTAAATATTAAGGGCAAGATCAAGGTCTCTGAGGATTTCAGCCATCGATCCCGTGATCTGATATTCGGAAATTTTTTCGCCCGTAAGATTCGAAAAGTACGAACCCTTGTTGAGGAATTGCAGCAAGGGAGTTTTGTTATAGAATCCGGTGCAACGAACCACATCGTGAATATCGTAGCGATATAACCCGTAGGAAGTGGTGAAGAGAATAAAGTAATTCCTGCCTTCAACAAGTTCGTGGGGAAGTAACACGGTAGGGTTGGATGAGCCTTTTTCTTCTTCAGGAATAAATTCAAAAAAATGAGTTGTGATATCAAGAACACCCGAGGGAGTGTTATCTTCCAAAGGTATGGTCATACGGCCTTCGCTTGCAATAAGGCCTACATCGCGTACGGGCATCGAGCCATAAAACTTCGGGTAGTGCCTGAGGTAGGAAGCCATGCTGCCGCCAGTCCAATTTCCCAACAAACAATGTTCGGGCCAGTAATCCTTGGGAAAAAGAGAGCCTGTTTTATTGATGATAGCTTCAAGCTGAAGCGCTTTCTCGGGTCGTTTTTTTATTCGCGAAGCAAGTACTCTGCGAACATCATCGGGAATATCCATCCGTTTGCTTAGCGTTCCATCTCTTAAATCTTTGATCAAAGATTCTTTTTCAAGATCACCCGCCTTGGCAAGGTTGATAAGAGTACTGGGATTGGCGGCCAATATCATTCCCAATGGCTTGTCGATGGAAAGCCTCATCACGGTATAATACTTCGAAGCTGAATCTTTAATTCTGCTTACTTCAGGCGGAACGCAGTAAAGCCAGCGGATAACTTTTCTCTGCATTCTTGCGGTAAGACCTGTAACACTGCCACAGGGAACACCCGATTCACTCCGGTACTCATCCCAATCACCACTCATTTGCAGGATGGGTTTAAACTTGGCTTTATCATGTTTCATGAAAGCGTTAAGGCCCCAGATATTCCAACCCCTGCGATAATCATCGAGATAAGAATCGGTTACGGGAATATATTTCCGAGTATTGGTGGTGCCACTAGTAAGGGCGAACATATGAATTCTTCGGTCAGCAAGCAGCGCAGAGGTTTCGCCTTTAAGCACTCTATTCATGTAGGGTTCAATAGTTTCGTAGCCTGCAACCCCGATATTATTTCTAAAAGCATCGATGGATTTTATAGATGAAAAATGATGATCCCTTGCAAACGAGGTATTTTGATGTTTGCGAAGAATGGAAAGAAGGAGCTTTTGTTGCACTTCTTGTGGTTGTTTGGTGGCGTTTTCAAACTGCCTGATTTTCCGGTTGATGGATAAACTAAGCAAGGGTGAAACAATGCGCTGAAAAAAGAAATGATTCAAAGCGTTGCCAGCGCGTTCCCTAAATCCAGGCATAAAAAACTCCTGTATTTACTTGGAATTGCTAACGACGGCTTCCATCTGTTTCGAAGGCAATTTTACGCTCGAAGAACTAGCAAGGTAAGAATCAAAGAAACTTAATACCCTGTTCTTATATTCTTCAGGGGCTACCTGTATTGCCATGTTATGGCGGGCACCAGGAACCACCCAAAGTTTCTTGGGGCTATTACACATTTTAAAAAGAGTGCGTGCCATTTCTGGTTTTATGTAAGTATCGAGCACGCCATGAATCATGAGCCAAGGGTTGGTCATTTTTCTAATCTTAGATTCAAGATGAAGAAATTTAGCATTCCCTGCGCGTTCTTTTTCGGCAATATTAATCGCATCTAATGCCAGTTTCCCAAAGAACCAGTAGGGCAAAATCGTATGAATTGCAGCACGTTTGCTATAAATGCAAATCCACTGCCTCATAAAGGGAACCATGGTGGTATAAGTACCAAAAACACCATCCGAGACAGAACACAAAATGTACGGGTCATCAGCACCGACATATAAACCAGCGGCAGCGCCTTTACTGATTCCAAAAAATCCAATGCCATTAGGATCGGCATCGGGTCTGGTTTTCAAGTAAGCGATTGCAGATTTCGTATCATCCACTTCGTATTGTGTAATCCAATGCAAGGGTTCGTAATCTGGTTGTTTATCGCTATCGCCCTGATTACGGGGTTCATAAATAAAAACATCATAACCAGCAGTAACCAGCCATTCACAATAAGAAATACTACTAAAGCGATTCGAGCTAAACTCAAGGCCAAAAAGAATGACACCTTTTCTAGGAAAAGTTGTTTTAAAATAGCACCCCTGAAGCATGAGCCCGCCTGAGGTAGGAAAACGAATCGAATCACAAGCAGCCGAAACATCACCCCTGGGAATAATAAAGAGAGGCTTTTCCTGAAAAATGCGAGCTACAAAATGAATGTAATTTTTAGTGATAACTATATAAACAAGAATTAGCCCAGCCACACATAAAATGGGGCTAACCAGCAAAAACAACAAGCCTATCAGAATCATTTCCAAAGTAATCAACTCCAAAAACTAACTAGTTGTTAAATGCACTCACCACCAGCGATGTATTTTGTCCGCCAAAACCAAAACTATTGCTCAAGCAATTCTTGGTCTTATGCTCCCGGGCCTTGTTAGGAATATAATCCAAATCACATTCAGGATCGGGGGTTTCATAATTCGTCGTGGGGGGAAGTATTCCGGTTCGCATCGCTTCAATGCAGGTGATCAATTCAACCGCCCCTGCTGCTGCTATCAAATGACCCATCATGCTTTTAATACTGCTCACCGGAGTTTTATACGCCCGATCCCCAAACACCTTTTTTATCCCCAGCGTTTCTACCCGATCATTAACCTGCGTACTCGTACCATGTGCATTAATATAACCAATATCTTCTAATGAAACACCACTATCCTTGATGGCACCTGCGATACAGGCAATTGCGCCCCGGCCTTCAGGATGACTGTCTGTAACTCTGAAAGCATCAGCGGTTGAACAATACCCAGTAAGCTCGGCATGAATCTTGGCACCACGCTTTTTCGCATGTTCAAGTTCTTCAATAACCAACATACCTGACCCTTCACCAAGAACAAAACCATCCCGGTTTAAATCAAATGGCTTGCTGGATTTAGTAGGGTCACCCTTGAAGGTCGAAAGTGCTGTAAGAAGGTTGAATCCCGTAACACCAAACGGATGTATCATGCTGTGCGAACCGCCTGTAAGCATGATATCTGCATCGCCATGCCTGATGATTTCCAACGCTTCGCCAATAGCCTGGCTACTGGCAGCGCAAGCGGTAAGACAATTGAAGTTGGGGCCTTCAAGGCAAAAATACTGGGCAAGATGCGCAGGAGTGGTGTGCAATTCTTGTTCTGCTTCGCGTCCGCCATGAAAATGCTTTAAACCCTCACCAGCAAACTTAACACAATCGAGGCTGCGAGTTTCAGAATCATAGGCACGGGCAACCATCGAAATCATATTGTTGAAATCTTGAATCCCCTCACCAGAACCTAGGTAGACACCAAACCGGGTACGATCCACTTTTGCATTATCAAGCAACCCGGCATCTTCCAATGCTTGTTGGGCCGCTGCAGCTGCAAAACAACTGTTAACGCCGCAATCTTTCCAAGGAGAGGCATCTTTGACATATTTCGCCAAATCGAAATTCTTGATTTCTGCAGCAAAAGTGGTGGGAAAGCTTTTAGCATTAAAACGCGTTATAGCACCAATCCCGCTTTTCCCTGCAATCAGGTTTTGGAACATCTCTTGAATAGTTGTTCCAAGTGGCGTTACCACACCCATTCCCGTTATAACAATTCTTCTTCTCATTAATAAATCTCGATGCGTTTTCGGTCTGTATCAAAAACAACCGTAATAGAATAAATCGGGTATTAAATCCAACGGCGAATAACCACCGCTCCACATTGTCCGGTTTGGCACATGCTAACCTTCAAGACGCAATCTTTTTTAAGTTCACGAGATGCCCTAAGTACATTCACCGGGCAATCGGGATCTATATTTTCATAATTCAATGTGCCAGGCACAACGCCTGTTTGAAATGCCTCTAAGCTAGCAACCAACTCGACCAAGCCACCAGCTGCACCCAGATTTCCGATCGCAGATTTGACTGCAATCACATCTGGAGTTTTAGGTAATGCAGAGCGAATCCCCTGTGCCTCAAGCCTGTCTGCTATTTTACAACCCACACCATGTGCATTCACATGATCAATATCGGAGGCATCAATACCAGCTTCGTTCATAGCTGCTTGAATAGCCCTAGCAACGCCGGAACCATCTTTTTTCTGATCAAAAGCTGCACCAAACCCAAGGATTTCGGCATATATTTTTGCACCCCGACTCTTGGCGTGCTCTAACTCTTCAACTGCAAGCACCCCAGTGCCTTCGCCGATAACCATGCCATCACGATTTTTATCAAAGGGCCTGCAAGCTTTTTCAGGGTGTTCATTATTAGAGGAAAGCTCTTCAAACAAAGAATGTCTAGTCATGCTGAGAATATTAATTCTGCTCTCTGCGCCACCACTCAGGAAAAAGTCACCACGATCCCTGCACAGCAATCTATAGGTTTCACCTAATGCCAAAACACTTGCTACATCACTTTGCGTGATGGAATTATTGGGCCCTTGAGCATCATGAAGAATGGATACTTGGCAGGCAAGCATGTTGGGAAGATACTTCAACATCCAGAGGGGCTGGATGACTTCAAGGCCTTTATGGCCCCAGACATCGAGATCTACCTTAATGGGATCACCCGAACTGGAAATAACAGCAGCATCAGCAAGTTCATTTAATTCGCTTGCGATAAGGCCTGCACCGAAGATCACGCCAAAGCGAGTGCGATCGAGTTTTTCTTTATCAACTTTAGAATCGTTGATGGCGCATTGAGCCCCCGAAACCGCAAGCTGAATGGTTTTAGCCATCACTCGCAGGGCTTTACGATCTTTCTTATCGACATAATTTTTGGCATCAAAATCAGGGATGCAACCGCCAAAGCGAATCGGTAGGCCAGAGGCATCGAACGAGGTTATTCCCCGGACACCACTTTTACCCTCGATCAATGCTTTATGAAATGAAGGCCCATTAATTCCTAATGGAGTAAGAGCCCCAATACCGGTAATAACCGCTCTGCGCAAAGAAACAACCATGGCACCCCACCATTCTTGGGTTATTAAATCACACCCAAGGAAAAACGAACACCGAGGGCCCGTACCCTCAATTTAGCCAGGGCTATCCTTGCCAGTCTGAGAAGCAACTTTTGCTAATCCCAGAAGATACTTGAGCTCTCCTGAAAAAACAAAATTATGATCACCAAACATCTGTTTGGAGCGAGCCTGATCGAGGTGGGCAAAGAAAATTTCTGCCTCGGCAGTCTGAACTCCACCCACGAAAACCTTACCCAAAACGGAAGCGGCTTCAGGCCTCATCATGAGAATTTCGACTTGGTAAATGAGCTGTTCACCAGCAAACATTTCTCTTTCGAAACGAGTTTTGGCAATTTTGGCAAGCACCACTTTCTCGCGAAATTGGTTAGCCTCACCCACCAGAATTCCACCTGTTTGAGCCAACCCCTCAATAATAAGGGCAGCAGGCATCACAGGGTAACCTGGGAAATGATCCCTAAAGTGGTCTTCCGCAGTGCTGAGATTCTTCACAGCTTTTGCGGACTTACCACTTTCGAATTCCAAAAACCTGTCAATCCAGATCCATCTCATAGATCAACTAACCTTGCCATGCAGTCAGGCGAAAATCAAAGCAGATACCTCGGATTTAACCGAAATAAGTGCCCTCTTAGCCGGACTTATTGTCAAATATTAATTCTTGCCCGCAGCCAACTTGCCTTCAATATAACGGGCAATAAGAGCAACGGTGAAAAGGTCGCTGAAATTGTTCACTTCAGGATTCTTTGCAAATTCTGTAAGGTCAGCAAAAGGCATCTTTTCCTTCAGATCCTCGATACCCTTGGGGGTAACTTTGCCATTTTGCACGATATCTGGATCGCCCTGCAAAACTGCTTCAGGGAAAAGCTCATTGCGGGGAATCTTAATTCCGAATTCTCTTTCTAATCGGAATACTATATCCAAATAGTCAATCGATTCTGCTCCCAAGTCGCCTTGAAGAGTTGAAGTAGGTTTCACTTCATCTTCTTCAACATTCAAAGCTTCGATAAGGGTTGCAGATACCTTCGCGTAAATCTCTTCTTTAGTAGCCATAGCCTTTTAAATCTCCAAAAAACTCGAAGAAACATAATGCAAACTGATAATTCCTTTGATCCAATAACCTCAACTTAAAATTTAAGCGAGCCTAGTTCTCAGAAAATACCACCTTGCCCATACCATCATAAAACAAACGCAATACCATCCTTGGCTTATCCATTCCTAAATTATACTAAAAATTAACATTAAACCTTGAAATAAACATCAACCTGACGCTGCTCCCAAACTTAAACCACCATCCACGGTGATCACTTGTCCAGTAATATAGCTCGCATCAGGGCTTGCCAAAAACAGCACAACCTTCGCAATATCCTCGGGTTGGCCATACCGCTTCATGGGAATAAATTTCTTGATCATATCCCCAGCTTTGTTTCTTACCGCAGCGCTCATATCCGTTTCAATAAACCCTGGTGCTACCGCATTAACTGTAACACCTCGGGATGCAAGTTCCACCGCAAGTGATTTAGTGAAGGAATTTATCGCACCCTTACTGGAAGCGTAATTTGTCTGCCCAGGGTTCACATAATCTGCTGCAACGCTAGATATATTTATGATCCTTCCAGACCGCTTGCGCATCATGGAAAAAGCAATTGCATGGCAGAAGTTAAAAGTGCCACCCAGATTCGTCTGGATTACTTTGCTCCACTGCTCAGGCTCTAGCCTAACAAACAAATCATCATGAATCATGCCTGCGTTGTTCACCAGAATATCAACGCCACCCAAAGTTTTCTCGACTTCTTCAACCACTTCTTTGGTGCGAGCATATTCCGCCACATCAGCTTGTATCGCAATTGCGGTGCCGCCCTTTGATGCAATTTCTGCAACTAAGCCATCCGCTGCTTCCTTACTACCCTTATAAATAATCGCAACCTTGGCGCCCTGAAGGGCTAAACCCATGGCAATAGCTTTACCTATTCCCCTGCTTCCGCCAGTAACGATGGCTACCTTGTCTTTAAAAATCATCCTATCATTCCTAATCGTAAATTAGAGCCTATCACTTAGTCCAGTTATCATCGACATATCATCAAGAATTCATGCTTAGATAGCGATGTAATTCTTTATAATGCGCAATCATCTTCTCATCGGTTTCTTTAAAGCTAATATCCTTGTTGCGCAGGTTGTAGCGGGCCAGAGTAATCCTAGCAGATACCGTGGATTGCCCTTCCATCTCGCCTTTACCTTTAAATACTGCTAACTCCTCAGTTTTTTCGACCAACTCCACGGTAATCAGCATCTGTTTACCGGGTTCCATGAAATTACCATACTTGATGTTCTTGGCTTCCCTAAGAACGATAACACTATGGGCGTAATCTTCACTAATGCGAAGCAGCCAAGCCCCAGCTTCGACCAAGGTTTGCAGCATTAAAACACCAGGCATCACCGGGAAAGTCGGAAAATGGTCTGCCAAGTATTCTTCGCCAAGCGTTAAGTTTTTTAACGCCTTAAGGCTAACCCCTGGTTGAACTTCGATAATCTTGTCAATCAGGTTAAAACGCATCCTGTTTCCATTCCTGAGAAAAACTTTTTATCAACACCCTTGCGTCAGGTAATCATACCCAACTTTAACTCTAACATGACTATAGTTGGCCCCCATCTCTCGGGCAAACTAAAAACTCTACCTCATTCTTAACTTACTACCCGTAATCTTATTTTTTAGTGTTCAAGTCTTTAAAATAAAATCTTCCGAGCAAAGATTACCTTACTCTTTTGTCTATTGTCATAAATTCAAGAATATTTATCAAACCGAAAAGGTTTATTAGACTGAACAATATAAACAAACGGGGAGCTTTATACGAATCAATCATATTTTAACGTTTTTATCGGTTGCACTCATTATAAGATTAATCCTAATTAGGCTAAAAGCACCGATTTCGAAGTTTAACACCTTAGTTTTAAAATCTCTTATAAAAATGTTATTTATTTTTGGCCTATTTCGCCTATTTCATACGCTTATGGAAAATATTGCCCTTAATATGACTCAAACTACTTGCAATTCTTTTTATTCCGTCTTAAATTAATTGAGTTCCGCTGCTTTGTTTATTCGGCAACTGGGCGATGTCGGATTTACATTCGGCGGAACATCTTCAAAAACTCATAAAAGATTCTAAATCTATTCAGCACTTATCTTTCCACGAAGAAATCCGCTATCGGCTTTCGCTGTGTAAGCAAATTCCAATTGTTTAGTTGTCAGCATTTTTCCTTTTTGAAAATTACTATTCATTGCAGCTTCCAATACACCAGAGGTTAGCAATGTCCGCTTGATCGGAATGGGAGATTCTTTTTTAGTAAACAACTTTTCGAGGTTATGAACTTGCGCATCAAAAAACTTTGCACCGGGCGGCATGGGCAATCGAAACAAACACGATGCAGGCTTCTCCTGACCCTTAATTTCCCCTGCAAAACAGAAGTCTTGTATATGGCCATTCAATAATAGAACCGTGCCTTTGGTACCATCCAGATACTCAATCAAAAAGGCAATCGGCTCAACCCGCGGCATGGTTAAAGAAGCCACCGTGGAAGTGTTGGTGCGAATATCTCCAGGGTTCAAAGTTTCACTTCGCGCAAGCGCAGCATCCAAAAGTTTCCAACTCCATCGCCCCTCATCGCCAGCTTTCCAAACCGCATCCCCCCGAAGGCACTGCACCGATTTCACTCCTGTTTCTCCACCTTTTCTTCGCTCCATCATGGTTTGCAAAGCTTCTAAAGAATGCAGACCATAAATTTCGATTCTGCCATATGCTGCCAGCAATCCCTCTTCAATTGGGGCTTCAAGAGGTAACTCCAGCTGAGGCGTACGCCATACAAAGGGTAAACTTGAACCGGCCATGAAAGGAAATTTCAACTCTTCCGACCATCCGACCATTCTTTTCGCTTTTTCAAACTCAATCGAAAGATGCTTATCATTAAAGACCGGAACCGACTTCCCCACCTCTTTAAAAACCTTGACTACCTGCTCCATCATTTCATAGCGGGGGTATAAAACCTGACCCTTTTCATTTTCAGGGTATTTTCCATGCTCGATGATGATCATCACACCATCGACCGCAAGTTCACCCTTGCTATCAAGCAGGGCCTCGCGCACATTAGCCGCTAATTTAAACCCAAACTCCTTAGACAAAGGCACAGAAACATCGTTATCAGGTTTTTGATCCGTAAAAACAGAATGAATGTAATGCTCGGGCACATGAAATCCGCCATCAAGGTAATAACCATGCA
>CALARU010000074.1 GCA_937888715.1 uncultured Planctomycetaceae bacterium
GAAACAAGGATTATGGCTGGATGAGCATTTCTTTATGGAAACAAAAGCATGAGAAAAATCTTGCCCGCGCAAAGCAGGGAAATGCGGATGTAGTGTTTTTCGGAGATTCCATCACCGAGGGTTGGGGTAATAACGCACCTTGGAAAAAACACTTCGAACCAATCAAGAGCGTCAATTTTGGCATCGGGGGCGATACCACTCAGAATGTACTTTATAGAATCACTAACGGCGAACTCGATGGCATCACACCCAAGGTTTTTGTTGTGATGATAGGTACGAATAATTTTGGTTTACACAACGACAAACCCGCAGATGTTGCGAATGGTGTAAAAGCGATCGTGGAAACACTGCAGAAAAAAGCCCCTGCTGCAAAGGTGCTTTTGCTTGGGGTTTTTCCAAGAGGGCATAAATCTGACAACCATT
This sequence comes from uncultured Planctomycetaceae bacterium, assembly GCA_937888715.1. GTDB lineage: Bacteria > Planctomycetota > Planctomycetia > Gemmatales > Gemmataceae > UBA969. The sequence goes on from CALARU010000074.1 coordinate 424, forward strand.
TCCGTAAGCTTATCACGCCCCTTAACGAGGAAATATCCAAGCTTCAAGATGGCAAGAAAGTTGTTTACAAAGACATCAAAGATGCATTCTTGGATAAAGATGGGAACCTGCCTAAAGAACTCATGCCCGACTTTTTGCATCTCTCTGAAAAGGGCTACTTTGTTTGGGCTGAAGCAATCGAGCCCACCGTCAAGAAAATGCTCGCAGATTAAAGCGCAAGCAATCTGAAGATTATTTCCCCTCGATCAATCGCCAAACTTCAAGTGCGCATTCTTCGGGGCTTTTAGTGCTAGTATCAATCACCAGCTCGGCGTTTTCTGGTGCTTCGTATGGGCTGTCGATGCCAGTGAAGTTTTTAAGCTCGCCCTTGCGTGCTTTGGCATACAAGCCTTTAACGTCACGCTTTTCGCACTCCGCAATCGGGGTGCTAACATGAATTTCAACAAACTCTTCGGGCGCAAATAAATCTCTCGCAGCACGCCTTTCAGCTCGAAAAGGTGAGATAAAACTCACGATTACAATAAGGCCGGCCTCTACCATCAACTTGGCAACTTCTGCAACCCTTCGTAGATTTTCAACCCGATCTGCATCAGTAAAACCAAGATCGCGATTTAGCCCATGACGAACATTGTCGCCATCCAGCATGTAAGTATGCTTGCCCTCTGCGTGCAGCCTTTTTTCTAATTGATTCGCAACGGTCGATTTGCCTGAACCAGATAACCCGGTAAACCAGATGCAACGCGGGGTTTGATTCTTCAAAAGCGCTCGCTGAGCCTTACCCACTTCCAGCGATTGCCAGTGTATGTTAGTGGAACGCCTGAGCGCAAATTCGATCATCCCTGCGCCAACCGTTGCGCAACTTAGCTTGTCGATAAATACAAAACCGCCCAGAGTTCTGTTCACCGTGTATGGCTCAAACGCAACCGGATGCGTGGTACTTATAGTAACCACTGCTATTTCATTGAGGTTTAAAACCTTGGCAGCAAGATGAGAACCCGTGTTGACATCTTCACGATGCTTGATTTCCATCACCGTCGCGCTGACTTCCTTGGCATGTACCTTCAGCCAATACGATCTGCTTGGCACCAGTGGTTCTTCCGATAGCCAAAGCAATTTTACCTGAAACTGATCTGCAACTTCTGGTGGATGATCCGTGGTAACAATAAGGTCGCCACGGCTTACATCCACTTCATCGTTTAAAGTAAGTGTGATGGAAGCGCCAGCCTCGGCTTCGGGAAGGTGATCTTCGAAAAAGTCGATGCTCTTTACCGTAGTAGTTTTACCCGAAGGCAACACCCTTACAGCATCACCTGTTTTAACACTGCCTTCAGCAATTCGACCACAAAAACCCCGGTAGTTTAGATTGGGCCTGCTAACCCATTGCACAGGCATGCGGAATGCCGCGCGGGTTGCAACTTCTTTTACGCTAACTGTATCCATGTGATCAAAAAGCGTCGGCCCTTTATACCAGGGCGTGTTCTCGCTGCGCTTTAAAACATTATCGCCTGATACCGCTGCAAGTGGAATCGCCTGCAGAGTCGTCAAGTTTGCATCCTTGGCAAACTCGCGAT
>CALARU010000075.1 GCA_937888715.1 uncultured Planctomycetaceae bacterium
CCCTTCCGTCATTTTCGCGAATGCGGAAATCCATACTAACAGCTAGTAAAGAATGAGCCCCCGCATACGCGGGGTGACTAAGGCAATGGTTCACTGCCAGCACAGCGGATTAACATCTGCTGCGATTTATTTACTTTAACTTGATATCTAAGTCGTTATCGCCAGAGACGATTTCCACTTCGATTCCCGAGTTATCATCTGATTGAAATTTCTTAGGGACACTGTTTCTTTTATTGGATGGTAAACTTACATAGACTTTGTATTTGCCTGCGGTAGCGCCTTTTTCAGAACTCGTTTCCAGCTCAAAAGTACCATCGGGCCCTATCTTTCCCTGGCAACGGTAAGCTCTGCCACCAGCAGGTTCAAAAGCTATCGTTCCGAAAGCCAAAGGGGTGCCGTTTCCCAAAGTTACTTTCCCTTTTACAGGGTTTAAAGCTGGCCTTGCAGGCCCAGAAGAACCGCAACCCACCAATAATGCAATCATCATCATCAACCAAAAGCTTCTCATTCTAACCTCCTAAATAAGAATGTATCACCCTGGATTTAACCAAGGTGATACAAATTAAAAACCGTGATTTACAACTACTAAGGTTTAGTAATCGGTTCCAGCTGTATCGCCAGCATCTGCAGTACAAAGGGCTTTGAGTGTTGCAAAGCCAACTTTATCCGAGATAAACGCAACATGGCCATCACCAAATACTGAACCAACTACCCCGGTATGGAAGGAGAAGGGCTCATCATTCGGGCCACAGTTGTTGGTGGTCCAAGGGCAAGCGGTGGTACCACCTGTAGGATAAGAATTCTGGTTGATCCATTTTGAAATAGTAAGCGTTGCGCCAGCGGTAGTTCCGTTATTTGCAACACCTAAATCATCTTTATCAGGACCAGAAACTCCATTGGCACCGTCTGGTTCTGCCCAGCGTGCAATGGATCGCTGTACACCACCGTAAGCATAACCAGATTTACCCAAATCTGTACCCCAAGCAGCATTACCACGGCCTACATCTTCAAAAATCCCGATAGTATTAGATCCACCATCGGTGATGCCAGTGATTCTTCGGCCACCCTGAGGTTTAGCATAGGTCACTGCTGCTGCTGCACCGACAGCAATGGTACCACCACCAGACACAATAGTTCCGGTCAGAGTAAGCATCCCGGCCTTTTTATAAGCAGCACTTGTTTTCGCACGGCCACCATTGGTAGGATCGATATCCGAATAAGCAATAGGCATGTAATCGGTTACGCCATAACCTGCAGTATCAATACCGGATACCAAAGCAGTAGGATTACCTGGGCAAACCAACGATTTGATAACAGTTTTGTAAGGAGCTTGATTAGCATCATCGGTATAATGAAGTACATTGCTATTTAATTGCTTGGCAGCAGCTTCTTGTTCAAGATAAGGCAAAAGCTGAGTAAAGGTAGACTGACCATCAAAGCAAGTATTGGCAGAGGTCGCGCCAGAGGCAACGGCGCCGGGCCCCATGCCTTCGCCCGAAGTGGGCAAGCAATTGTAGGTGGATTCGAAATTCATCATGGCAAGGCCAAGTTGCTTCAAATTGTTAGCACAGCTAAGTCTAGCTGCAGCTTCGCGCACCTTCTGCACTGCTGGCAGAAGAAGGCCGATAAGGACTGCAATGATCGCAATAACGACCAAGAGTTCGATAAGGGTAAAGGCTTTCTTCCCCTTCTTGATGTAATTAAGACGCTTCAACATAGGAACATTCCCCCCAGATAAATTCTTTCGACGATATTCGTATTCAACACCTAAGGTATTAAACAAGGATGAAGGAAAACATTCAAACAAAGATATGGTGTGGATAGAATGAAGGATATGTTAAGACCAAAAACCCTTGTTTTTAAGGGTTTTTTAAGGGTCACCGATGCGGCCTTAACCAAAAACACATCAATCATTCATCATCTATTTATCAAAATAAACTCGAGGATTAATGTTGGGAGGAGAGTTTTAGTTTGATCTAGGATTTTTCATCCAGTAAAAACGGCCGTCTTCCGCACCGCCAAGAAAATCCGTAACGCCATCCCCATCAAAATCAACCGTAGTAGGGCTGACATCATGGCCCTCGATATTTTGTTTGGCAAGAGTTCCCTTTTTTTCAAAGAGCCATCTTCCATCTTTTTTACCAATTCCAAGATAAAGATCAGCATTGGAAGAGTTTAAAAGTAAATCGGTATGGCCATCGCCGTTCCAATCACAAAGGGTGATTTTTCTTCTACCACTGGAGCCAGCAATTCGATCATTAAAGCGCAGGGGTTTGCCTTGGGGATCACAAAAAACACGAGTTGGGGGCAACAGAATTCGTTTACCATCTTTGATGGATCGTTCAAAAAAAACAAAATAACCCTCAACATCAAGCATGCACAAATCAGGCATACCATCCTGATTCATATCAAAAACAAACGGCGTAGTGCGCCATTGAGTCACTAATTGTTTTTCAGTGGGATTCCACCAATTCCAGGCGGGTTTTGGTGCGGGGCCCTGCCAATCAACCTCGATGGGTTGAGGCTTAGTTAGCCGAGGGGAGGTTCGGGTACCAATGTTTTTAAGCCATTCCACTTTCCCCAAAATGGAGTTATAGATGATGTCGGGTAAGCCATCGCCATCCCAATCAGCAATGCTAAGAGTGGTGTAGCCCCATTTTGCTTCTGCGGGGCCTTGAACACTACCGTTGGCGCCAGCCATCACCCTGAATATTTTGTCATCCGCTTTTAACTTTACCGGGGCAGCCCATTTGGGAGACGCAACCTTTGGGCCAGAGAGGTTTTCAAAAAACTCGATGTAGCCCGCAGTATTACCTGAAAGGATATCGATATCGCCATCACCATCCCAATCAAAACCAACAGGGGTTGCGAGTGCGCCTGATTTCAAAGTATCTGCTTGCTGCTGAAAGTATCTGGGTTCTAAAAAAATGGGAAGGCTGCCTTTCACTGAGGCATTGTTTTTATCAGAAACATTTTCGATAAAAGCGACTCTGCCATCTTCATCACCAACGATGAGGTCTAAATCGCCATCGTTATCCCAATCGAAAGCAATAGGGACAATCATTTGCAAATCCATGACCAAAGGCTTACCGGTTGGAGTGAGAATTCTTTTTCCTGCAGCGTAAATAGGTTTAGTGCGAGTGCCGATGTTTTCAAAGTAGGTGAAACCATCGAGAAATTCGCCACAGATAAGATCAAGATCGCCATCGCTATCAAAGTCATGAAAATTAGGGGAAGGGCAACCAAAGAGATCAATGGGTTTATTGCCCGCATTAATCTTTATGGGTTTTTCATACGAAGGAGAATCATTTGTGCCTTTATTGCGGTGCAGATAAACAAAACCATGCAATGGCCCATTGGTCCATTCGCCCTTGTTGTTGAATGCATCATCCCAGCCATAGAAAGACCAATCTTCAATTCCTGAAACAATATCGAGTTTGCCATCACCATCGAAGTCAACGTAGCGCCATTGGTTATGGCGGACTTTTGGTCCTTTGGTTTGCTTGCCTTCGTATTCATGGAATTTTGCGGGGATGGGGAGTGTAATGCGCTCTGCAAGGCCGAAGGAGGGGAAGTTTTTATATTCATAGCCTGGCGATAAAACCCTCAATTTACCATCAATATAACTGGGCATGACATAGTGCAGGGTGGAGCTAAGTTTACGGGCAGGCTTAAATAAAGGGAGTTTATTTTTACTGGTACTGCCCGAGATATTTTCGAAGAACCAAACGCCATTAGATGGTTTATCAGGGCAAGAGACGATGAGATCATAATCGCCATCGCCATCTACGTCATAGGGAATTGGCCAGGCCCAAAGGCCAACGCCTAGATCAACAATCAATCCCGGGTGATTGTAGGTAAGCTTCTCCAACCCTTGTGCTTGAGAACCTTTAGCAACCACGAGCAAGAGAAAAAGTACGGCATAGAGTTTCATAAAGAGGTTTCTTTTTCATGGTAAAGATTATTTCTTGCAGGGAAGAATAATGCGGGAAGCCATATCTTGCTGATGATAAACTTTCTCGGTTGCAATCACGGTGGTTTTTGAAAATGGGCCCTCTGCAGTATTGGTATTGCGATCAAACAACGGAAAATAAGAGCCGCAAACTTGAACACGCAGGGAATGCCCTTTGGGAAGCTCCGCAGCTATAGGGCCAAGATCCACCGTGATTTTATACACTTCGCCTGGTTTCATTTCCTTGGGCATCAACATTGAATCGCGAAAACTGCCCCGAAGTATCCCAACCACAAGATTGTAAGAAAAACCATCCGGCGCAACATCTATAAGTTTTACTACCCAGTCTGCATCTTTGGTATCGGTCGAAACAAACAGTTCAGCCTTGGGATTTCCCGCAAATCGCAGGGGCTTATCAAGCGGCTTGGTAGTATAAACTAAAACATCTTTTCGTTCTTCAATGGGCCTTTGATCCACCGGCGCCCAATGGGCCAGATGCAATGGTCTTTTATCCGTGATAGGTAATGCGGGCACAGGGTTGGCGGGATCGGCCTTAAAACTATCCGCTGTTTCATCTGTTGTGGGTGCATCTAAATTCAAAGCACCATCGCCTTTGACACCATTCGCATTACCATTGGAATGCAAATAAAAGGCGGTGTTTTCAAATCCTTCGGGGGGCCAAATACCCGCTTCGTTCCAAGTATTATCGCCCACCGAAAAATAACGCACAGGAATAAAAGGCTTTGCCAAGGCTTTGGCATCTTGCTTTAAGAAACGATTAAACCAATCGAGGTTGGCCTGCACCGGATCCCAGATTGCATTGGCTCCGAAATCGATATCGCCAACTTTGTTTTTACCGATGGTGCCATGATCCCAAGGCCCAAGAATTAATTGCTGCTGTTTGCGAGTTATCGTTTTTGAAGCCTTCTTTTGCATGATCATAAAGTTATCCACGGATTCCCTCGAAAAGAAATCGTAGTAGCCAACCACATGCAATACCGAAAGATCTAGATCCATGATTTGGTTGGTCAGATTCAAACGATTCCAGTAACCATCTGGTTTGTTGTGCGTAAGCATCCCAGTCAGCCAAGGAATAGGCCAACCAATTTTCGTATCCATTTCACTTAAAGGAAGATGCATGAGGGCAGCATCCCATTGATCGGTAACCTTGGCATTTTCAGGCTTGGTAGAATTACCACCTGCCCATTTTGCGATCAGCGAAAGCCTTACTGCGCCACCTAGATAAAGATTGCGATAGAAACTACTCCATGTTGCAGTGGGGCTGATGGTGACCAAACCCGGGGGCTTTTCTGCTGCGGCCTGCCATTGCGTTGCACCAACATAAGAACTTCCCCACATTCCTATTCTGCCATTGCACCATGATTGCCTATAAACCCATTCGATGGCATCGAAACCATCCTGACCTTCGTTGTTGTAAGGGATTAAATCGCCTTTAGATTTAAATGTGCCCCTGCAATCCTGCACCACCACAATAAATCCTTCGTGAGCAAAGCGTTCTGCAATGGGAGTAACCCGGCTTTTGTTGTAGGGAGTTCGCATCACCACCACGGGCGCCTTGGACTGCCCGATTTGATAAATATCCGTTGCAAGCAAAATTCCATCGCGCATGGCAACGCCAACCGATTCCATGCGAACAGGCGCTGGTTCTCTAGCCTGAGAAATCGAAACAAGCAAAGTTGAAACAAGCAAAAGGCTTGCGATAAATCTAACAAATGGAAAAAGGTTCATGGTTAAGCTTTCAAGTGAAGATTAGTTAACAAAGATGCTTTTCTTTTACCCTAAAAAAGCAGCACTGAAAAGCATTAAAATTTGATGAAGACCAAATGTATTTCTTGTAAAAGAAAATGGTTAATAGATGATAGAATCACTATCAAGAAAAATAAGGGAGGCATTTAAATGGTACTGTTATTGCTTGCAGGATTATTGCTACCGGGCCAAAAAGAACAACCCGAGCTTCAAGGTAAAATATTCCCTGCTATTACGAATCACCTTAAGAGCATTTCAAAGGATGGGAAATCCATCGATACCATTCATGAGAAAGCGCAGAAAGAATTAGCAAAAGTAATTGTTGAGCAATACCAACAAGGTAAAGAACTTTCCATCGTCCTTGTATGCACCGGCAATTCCAGACGAAGCATGATGGGCGCAGCCATGGGCAATGCCTCTGCAGCGTATCATGGCCTTTCGGAGCTGCGATTTTATTCGGGCGGAACAACGCCAAGTGCCTTTAACAGCAGATCGATTCGAGCACTGAAAGAAATAGGTTTTAAAATTGAACCCACTGGCGAAAAAGCAAAACCAGGCGCAAAAGGGGAGGACAACCCCTTTTATCAGGTTTCTTGGTTAAAAGATCAGGGCTGGAATTGCATTGAGTATTCCAAGCATTACAGCGACCCGAAAAACCCGCAAAAAGATTTCATCGCCCTGATGGTTTGTGATGAAGCGGATGGCGCCTGCCCTGTAGTTATGGGAGCTAAAAAACGCATCTCCCTTCCTTTTACAGATCCCAAAGCGTTTGATGGGAAGCCCGAAGAAGCTGCGAAATACAGCGAAAGGCGCGATGATATTGGTCGCTTCATGCTCTCAACCCTGGCAATTGCCAAGGAACAATTGAAAAGCAAGTAACACTTAATCGGATGAAAGAAATCAAGCATCTGTAAAAGGGCCAGCATTAATTTTCTTAAGTGCATCGCGAACTTTTACCCCGCTGATTTCTTGCACACTTTGATTGTTTGCAACCGACATCGCTGCAGCTTGACCAGCAGCTTCTCCCATTGCCATCGCTGTTACCGTTACCCGAGTTGAGGCGTGAGCGCCACGGGTAGCAGAATGGCACCTTCCAGCAACCAAAAGATTTTCCACCTTCTGAGGTAGCAACGCCCGGTAGGGAATATCATAGGGTTCGGGCTGCACCTTCTTGGGATCAAAATTATTGGCGCTTCCCACAGTTGTTTTGTTCGGATGCAAATCGAGATACCAACAGCCTGTTGCTATCGCATCATCGAACCGTTGGCTTTTCATTAAGTTCTCTTCTGAAAGAACATGCTGCCCAATAATCCTGCGCGATTCCCTCACCCCTATCCATGGATAAGCCTCGATGAAATAAGAATTCTCAAATCCAGGAACATTCTTTTTCCAAGTACGAAACATCGCATGGGCATCGGCACGGCCCTGCATTTCAGCACGGCTTAAATCTGCTGCATCGGTCGGGTTCGCAGGTACGCGCACACCATGAATGTATACTTCATCATCGCCATAAAGAAACATCACGCCGGGCCCATAATAGAAAGGCAGATCACCTCGAACCACTGCTTTTGCAAGTGCTTCCTTGCAATTCTTGCTCATGTCGTTGTTCTTTTTCACATGGCCTATGCGAAAATGAAGAGTCAAAGGCTGCACCTCGGTGTTTTGTTCGTAAGGCGCACCAGCCCAGGCAGCAACATCAGCATCGCCGGTACAATCAATCACCACTTTGGGATGAAGAGCAACCAAGCCATCCTTGTTAGCAACATGAACTGTCTTGATCCTTCCACCCAGAGAATCTACACCACAGACAAAAGAATTAAAAAGAATAGAGAGAGAACCCTTTTGTTCCCGAAAAAGATTGTCGAGAAGAAGTTTGAACTCGAAGGAGTTGGGAATGGTGGGGTTGTGTTTGGAAACTGTTTTAGCATCAGGGGCGCACACGCCTGATTTTGAAAGAAGTTCGAGTGCGATTCCGCGAACTACGATGCGATTATCGCGAATGTTGGCAATGCCATCGAAATAAGGCAAGCCTACGCAAGTGATAATTCCGCCTGCAAAAGGGGCTTTTTCGATCACCATCACCTTTGCCCCTGCCCGAGATGCAGCCAAAGCTGCCACAGATCCTGCACATCCCGCACCACAAACCAAGACATCAACATTCATATTTTTGCTGAATCTTAATCCTGGAGTTTCAGAAGCTGCAACTACATTTGAACCAGCGACGACGGATGCTGTCGCTGCGGTGGTTTGTATAAACTTCCTGCGGGTCGGAGAATTATTTTGGGGAAGGTTCATATTATTCACCTTGAAATAAGCAATGATTAAGAAAGAATTTCAACAATAGGTTTTCCTTGATCGATTTCGAGCCGCTTCCTTCCTGGAATCTCTAGCTTTTTATTATCAATGCCCAGAAGGTGAAGCGTGGTGGCATGAAGATCTGTGACATAATGCCCCTCACCAAGGGCGTGATAACCCAGCTCATCGGTAGCACCATGAACATGGCCTTTTTTAATTCCCGCACCCGCCATCCAAATGGTAAACCCATTAGGATGATGATCTCTGCCAGTCTTACCACCACCCCGAAGTTCGAGCCCTGGGGTGCGACCAAACTCGGTGCAGAAAACAACAAGCACATCATCCATAAGCCCGCGTTGTTTAAGATCCATGATTAGCCCCGCAATGGGCAAGTCGATGGTTTCGCAAAGGCGGGTGTGATTGGTTTTTAAATTCTGGTGCGAATCCCAAACACCGTAGGCAGACGGGAAAACCTGAACAAAACGAACGCCCCGCTCAACCATCCTTCGTGCAGCGAGTAGCCTCTGTCCTGCAACCTTGGTGGAATCTTTATCTAGGCCGTACAGGCGCTGAGTATGAACGGTTTCATGAGAGAAATCAACAGCTTCAGGAATAGCAGCCTGCATCCTAAATGCAAGCTCATACGAGTGAATGCGCGCTAGCAGTTCTTTGTCGTTAGGGTATTCAACCGCAGCCAAACCGTTAAGCCGATGGATGAGTGCATATTCTGCTCGTTGTTGATCAAGGGACTGTGAAGACTGGCGCTGACCGAAGGGTAGTGGGTTTTTAGGATCAAGTGCAACCGGAACTCCCGTATGCTTGGGGCCAAGGTAAAGAGAATCGATGGAGGATTGTGTGGTGGAACGGGTAGGGCCGCCGAGTACGACAAATTTAGGAAGATTCTGGTTCAGGGTTCCAAGTCCATAATGCGCCCACGAACCAATGCATGGCTGCTGTTCATCCAGTCTGTGCCTACCCGTGTGGATCTGATTTTCAGCAGCATGATCGTTATCAGTGGTCCACATGTTGCGCACAAAGCAAAGCTCATCGACTTGCTTTGCGAGGTGAGGCCACCAATCAGTAATTTCGATACCACTCTGGCCATGTTTTTTGAAACCTACCTGCATGGGATAAATGGTTGGGTAAACATCGCGCACATTAATATCTTCGGAAGCGACTGAGCGAAAGCGTTTCTTATGCAAAGGCGATTTCAAGGGGTTTTCAAACGGAGTCTTATCAAAGGTCATACCTGAATATTTATCCAAAGCAGGTTTGGGGTCGAATGTTTCCATATGACTGTACCCGCCTGAAAGAAACACCCAGATGACCGACTTTGCCCTAGGTTTACCATGGGGAATACCACTAGGGCCATCCCCCGCTGTTTCAGCTTTAGCGATGCCATCCTCTGCAAGCATCGCACCAAGCGCCATGCCTGTGCAACCCAAACCGAAGTCCGAAAGAAAAGCTCTTCGCGAAGCAGGCTCATTAGGATAATTATTTTCACTCATGTTGTTCACCTGATCGTTACAAAATCGTTATGGTTAAGCAGAGCCCGCAACATCGATTCCCTGGTACCGGGATCTGGCTTTACAAGATAAGTTTTGCAAGTTGCAACTTCTGCAGGCAACGGAGAACGACCCAGCACCTTTTTAAAAGCCCTATGAATAAAAGCATCATTTCTTTCATCATGGGAAGTAGCTTCAAAAACTTGAGCCCAGATTTCTTTCTCCATGCTACTCGCAGCCTGATGAATAATTTCACTGTTGGTAAGGGCAAGTGCCTGCTGAGGAATGATGGTTCGTGTGCGCCTGTAACAATCCAAAGAATCAGGGGCATCAAACAACTCTGCAAATTTGCTTTTACCGCCCTCTTCAGGGTAGGTACTGTAATAAAGGCTGCGTCTGAATGTGGATAAAGCCTGATCATTTTCCAATTCCTGCCCCTTCATCTGCTGGTTTAACCTGCCTGATAATTGAATGATACTATCGCGGATAACCTCTGCCTCCATACGCCCGGTATTCATACGCCCTAGCAACTGATTTTCCGGATCGAGCACCTGGGAGTTGGTATTATCAGCGAATGAGGAGGATTGCCTGTACGCCTGACTGGTAACCATAAGCCTGTGCATATGTTTCATATTCCAACCAGAATCCATAAGTTCGTTTGCAAGCCAGTCGAGTAATTCGGGATGGGTGGGGGCCTTGCCATTCCTACCAAAATCAGCAACAGAACTCACCAATGGATTATGAAAATGCCTGGCCCAGATGTGGTTGACTGCAACTCGTGCGGTAAGAGGGTTACTGCGATCGGTGATCCATAACGCCAGGGCTTTCCTTCGACCGGTGCTTTTTTCAGGGAACACAGGCGAAAGTAAGGTGTATTGTGTAGCTACTTTTAAATCTGACTGGTTAGCTTGTGCCTTTTCTAATTTCGCTTTTGCGGTTGCAAGCTTTTTAGAAAGGGCATCTAGATCTTTTGCAACCGTTGGAGGAATTTTAACTTTCGCTTCCTGAAGAAGTATGTCCGCCTTTGCAATATCCGCATCGGCTCTTAAAACTGCAGCATTCTTTTCCAAGGTGGAAGCTTCCAGAATTACATTGTTTATTCTTTGCTGATCTTTAGCTGCAAATTTTTCTTCATCAGCCCTGATGCGGGCCTCAACGCTTTTTAATTCCACCTTTGCAGCTTCAAGTTCTAATTGAGCACCCAGATGCACCCCTGCCGCTTTTCTCACATCGCTTCTTGCATTTTCCAACTTGGCCAATGAGGTTTGCAGCACAGCGCTGCATTCAGACGATGAAACAAAAGATTTTCCACCAGCTATGTTCATCTGCGAACTCTCCCATCCCAAGGCCCCGATAATATCTTTGCCATTCGCAAATGGGCTTTGCTCAAAGTCAAATGAAACTAATTTGATTTGCTGGGGTGATAAAACATGAAGATCATCCAGCGCAACCTTGCTTCCCGGCCTTGCATCAAAAAGAATACCCTTCGCTGGATTGCCTACCGGGTTCCACTGGTTTAATGCAACCTTGATGGAAGATACAATCACTTTATCATCAGGCAAAGAACGAATCGAAAGCAAACAATGATCCGCCTTGGGATACACATCCATCTGCACGAGGAATTTATTCTGCCCTTTGGTAAAGTCGTAAGCCCCCACATTAAATTCAGTAAAAGAACCAGGTTTATAAGCAGCAATACGACCTTTATCAAATGCCACATAACCTGCAGTCAAACCTTTTGTATAATCTTTTGCGAGCTGGAAATTAAAATGAGCATCCGTAAGTATCATCAAGGTAAATTCTATCCGGGTCCCTTCCTCAAGCGATTTAAGGGAGGCAAGTGAATTGTATAAAACCCGCCTGCCTAGGGTGGAATCAAGGATGAGAGATTGCGAACCTGAAAGAGCCCCTGAAATTTTCCCCTTGGCTACTTCCGCTACCATGCGGGCATGATCGTCCTCCGCTTTTTTCAAGCCATCTAATAGGAGTTTGGGGATGGCCTTACTGGTCTTGGAACTATTATCAAATGCGATTTGTGCTTTTTGAAGATTGTTTTGCGCCTCTGCAATCACAGCTTTTCGAACATGCTCTCTTGAACCGGGGTACCATGCGTTCAAGGGGAGATCAACGGGCGCTATCTTACCCATAAAACTTGAAAGAAATGCAGGAACCCCTGGTTGGATATTACTTTTATCTTTGACAAGATTTCTTTCATCACCACCAGTATAAAACTTCGTGCTGGCATTAAGATTTTTATCAAACACCCGAATGGAACCTAATCGTTGTACCGTTCGAAGTTTTGAGTAATCGTACTCTTGAAACACCCCAGGGTCTGCTTCACCCGGTTCGCGATCCTGCCTTAAACTAATGGGTTCAAAAAAAGCACGCATCTTAAAATAATCATCATGGCTGATGGGATCATATTTATGATCATGGCAATGGGCGCAATTAAAAGTGAGTCCCAAAAAAGCCTTTCCTGTATGCTCGACAATGCTGCGCATCCAATCATTGGGATTAAGCGCATACCAATTGCGCACCAAATAACCAGTGGCATGCGCGGAACTCTGATCATCAGGATAAAATTCATCCCCCGCAAGCATTTCGTGGATCATCCGGTCATAACCTTTATTAGTGTTTAAAGAGTCGACAATCCAATCGCGCCAGCGCCATATTTGCGGCGCACTGTTCCATACATCCGGTACATATCTACGACCATGCCAATCTGCATAGCGCCATATATCCATCCAATGGCGTGCCCATCTTTCCCCATGGCGTGGGTCTAAAAGTAACGCCTCCACCACTTTTTCATAGGCATCAGGTGATTGATCAGCGATGAATTTATCCAACTCCATCGGGGAGGGAGGAATACCC
>CALARU010000076.1 GCA_937888715.1 uncultured Planctomycetaceae bacterium
TTTAACTTAATTGCAAACTTTGAATGAAGGACTTTCTAAAAAAGAGCAAAACAAGAATCCTGCCTACAATTCCTAAAATAAAGCATGTTAATACTATAGTAATTAACCCAAGAAACAAATAAGAACCAATGCCCACAATTAAAACCTGCTCAGGCCATGTTATTACTAGTATTTTATGAAACTTATTTAAAGAACTTAAATAATAAACTAAAATTATCAACCCAACCCAAATAACAGACCCCCAAGGACCATTAGGAAAACCCGGTCCTCGCCTTAAAATCATGGTTAGATCTGGTACGGTTTCGCTTGCTGATAATTCAACTATTTTTGGATTAAATACTTTATCAGTTAAATTTGAAATTTCATTAAAAGGCTTTTTGTCTGCATTAAGTTCAGCTTTTGCCATAATTGCCTGATAATTAAATTCGATTGCTGATTCCCTGTTTTTTTGCAAAAGCTCTTCCTCCCAATCCAGAAATTCAATTCCGTTTTCGGTAAAGGAATCCAAGGCCTTTGCCCTTGCTATAATTTGAAAAAACAACTCCTGAATTGGTTGTAAGATCGATAAATCCTGCGATTGTATTCCCGCTTCTTTAGCCCTACTTTTTGAAATTTCCAGCAGAGACTTAGCCAGATTTTTCATAGCTGCAAGTTCTTGGATATACAAGGCAGATGATTCCACTTTCCAAGATTGAAAAGGTTGCGTTCCAACTATCACTGTTTTTCCAAAACCAGATTTGGAATTATAAACAGGTACTTTATTTAAGAAATCAGCCCACAGCCAATCACCACCCCCAAGCTGAAATGTAATTTTCAATTTTTGAAACCCAATCTTTGATGATTTGAAAACGTAAATTTGTTCTTCCCCAACATTTTCAGGATAGATAATGGAATCATCCAAATGACAGGAGATAAATTCTGATGGATTAGGCAACAAAACCTGGAACGACCCCGAAATTGGGAAATAGACCCAGAACACAGATGACCCCTTGATTGAACCATTTTTCTGGGCTTCACCATGAATGATATTATGGATAACGATGGGTGATTCTTCAGAATTAGATTTTTGATTACTCAATCGAACATTAAGTGTCCAAGTTTTTGAGTTTACCTTATAGAAATCTGCTTGACTATTACCAACCTGTTTCCATAGCATCGGAATTTCAGCAACAGGAGTTCCATTTGCAACTTTTACCAATCCTTGCATATTTTCAGTGTTTAACAGTTGATTAGGCACACCTATCCATGAAGTTAATGATTCGACACCTTTCAAATTCCACATCGGAATTTTCATTGTTCCTTTAGACAATGATTTACTTATATCGCACGAAATACTGAAATTAATCATCCCTTTCTTTTGCGATTCTGGAATGATCAAAGACCACGTACGCATATTTTCCTGCTTACTCAAAGGCTCTAATTTTATGTTGGGGGGCAATTCGAATTTTAAATCTTCATCCTCCCAGCCCCTGATAGAAAATTCATAAATCGAAACATCATTATTTGTCCTATTTATTTCTATATCAAGCCTAGCTCGGGTGATTAGCTCTTTTTGGCTAAACCATAGAAGTATGTTTGAACTGCCTGAAGATAGTGAAGGTTTGATTTCAAATTGAGCCTGATAATTTTTTTCATTCGATATTAGGGCCAAGGGGTCAGAAGAGTCGCTAAATCCTTTAAGATTAAGTGGCCTCAAATTAACGTTGGTATCATGTGTTAAAACAATATTACTGGTTGTTTTAGTTGCAAAAAGAAAATTAGATCTAGGAACTTCAATCATAGGGGGGGCGTTTCCTGGTAATGCAGTAGCTAAAATTTCAGCAACAAAAGTAACTTCTTTAGCAGGTTTTTCCAGCCAAATTATTACCTTAGTTCCATTTTGTGCCCAAGATTGAATTCCATCGCCTACGAGTTTAGTAACTATGTATTTGGCTTGGCCCCCAATTTGCCATTCCACAAATAAAATATCAGGAACCATACTTTTTAGTGATGCGTTGATTGAAAATTGGCTGGACTTGGATTGAAAATGGCCTTTGATTAATTGAGTCGCATCGAATTTAAAATGGGAAGGAGATATATCCAAGATAAGTACAGGAGGGTTGTTTGGCTCTCTGCGAAAAGAATAGGCAAAAGCAAGGGATTCTGGTTCAGGTTTCTCGGTTTCAGGCCAAAAAGGCGCAAAATTTTTGGTACTAATACCCGTCAACCGAAGGGGCAGAATCTGTCTGTTGGTATTACAATTTATGGATTTGTATGCAAGAAAACTGCCACCCTCTATTAAAACTCCAACCGGGGTAGGAACTGGAAGTTGCCAACGTGCTGTCATACCATTCATTGGGATAAAAAACGCACTAATCTGAACGTTCCCTGAAATTCTTCTGGAAAAATTAAGGGTAAGCCTTTGACCAATAGGCGTTGGTTTTAAATTCCAATTTATCAATGTCAAAAAGGTTTGGCTTTGCCGAATAATTGGATTAAGAGTGGAGGGAAGTAAATTCGGGGGAAGGTCTATTTCGAAAAAATCAGTTCCCGCTTCTGGAATTTGCAAATCCCAAAAAGCTTGCATCCTGCTTGCATCAAAAGAGATATCCCAAATATACGCTTCTTTAATCAAAGGCTTAGATTTTGGAGGTAAAGGCCCGTTACTCCACTTTAAATTCAGAGGGCCCAATACTTTCCCTAAGTCCGCATTTAATCGCGTTGAATTTCCGGATCGAACGACCAAAGACGCACCCAAACTTCCTGAAAGTGATGGTTGCTCTACATTTGCTGGTAGCGCGCATTGGAAAAAATTAATGGGCGATACAGGAAGCCTGAACGTAGCAGTTCGTTCAGCAGATTTTTCAGCAACACCAACTTTAAATTCAGCCTTTAAAACATAATCCCCTTTTTTAGGGATTGGCAAAATTAAACTCCCATTTGCTTTAGTAACCGGATAAGCAGGGAGACCATTCAAAAATACTTTGTCAGTAAGCCAACCACCGGAAACAGGAATTTCCAAGTTAGAAAACCCGGTACAATGAACATTCCAAATTACCTTGAAGTTAATGCTATTATCAAGTACCGAACCCTCATATTGCGCTTTAGTGATAAACGCTTTTCCCTCTGCAAATTGAAGTTTGCTATCTTTGAATTGTTTAATCAGTGCTTCGGGTACAAGATAAGTAGCTTCTTTTACAGAGTAATCAGGTTCTACAAGTAGGTAAACATCAAAAATAGAGGGAGCCTGCGCAATAAGGTTATTGTAAAAGAATACTATTCCCAAGAATACATAAGTTGTTTTTACCAATGATGGGCTTATAGATTTCGAGGAAATTACGATGGAAGAAGTTGCAATAAAAATCACATATTGCCCTACCTTTTTAATACACCATGCAAAAACAAACCACCAAACAAGAGGCAATAAGGGTAATGGTAGCCAACCCAGAGCCAACCCTGAGAATAAGGCGAGAGCAGGTTCGATATAAATCATGAAGGGAATATTTTTATTAGCAATAAATGCCATCAGAATAAATCCGATTAACAATCCTACAGCTTGAATGTGATGGGAATCAACCAAGGTAAGAGATTCTTTTTTCTGGAATGACTGCCAACGAATTTTCTTAGGCCCGTAGGGTGTTTCTATGGGCGAAAGAGATGAAGATACCTGAACGGAATGTGGAAAATTAAGAAGCCATTTCCAAGCAGACACATATCGTTTTGATTTATCCATGCCTTGGGATGCAGCTTCCCGCAAGATGTTTCCAAAAATAAAGTTAGCAGACTTAGTTTCGAGGAAAAAATCTCCAGCCTTACTACTAGTCAAAAGAACAACATTAGAAATCGGAACTAATTTTAAGCCAAGAATACTTAAGTTTTCTGCGATGGTTTTTGAAACTTCGGGCAGATTGGTTGTCATGTTTAGATTTGCTATTTCGATACACCCATGGTCTAACACGAGAGAATAATTATTTTTAATCAGGTAGAATTGCAACGATTTTACAAGCTCATTAAATTTGCCTGAGTCTGGGGAATTCAATACTGGTTTTTGTTGCAGGATAGTGTTTAACAAAACATTGGCATCTTCAGAACTTTCATAAATCAAAGGCTTGGAACCCAGCAAATAATTCAAAGGGAATAAATAACCTAGGGCCCCTTCAGATTTATAATCACTAAAAGAATTGCCTTCACTTCGTTTAGTATTTGCAGAAGCGATTGGCTCCATACCCGGAGGGATAACCCAAAAAATATTATTATCCAAGGGCGGGACGGGTAATTCAGGATAATTGCAATTAATTGTTTTCCACAACCAACCTTTGAGCGCATCTTCCTGATAACAAATGACGATCTGGGTAGGTGCAGGGTTGATACCCGAAAATGCAAGGTAGGGAATTCGGAGTTGGTTCGCATTAAAAATAAAGTTGGAAACGATTTTATTGTTAATTCTGATGTCTTTCACATCAGATTTCACAGGCAATGTAATATCCAAAAAATCATTGTCCCATTCTTTGATGTTCAGTTTTAGTTGATTTTGAATTCTCCCATTTGCAAGGAATGATTTTTCAAGGGTCGCCTGCTCAATGATTCCATAAGGATCAGAATCAGCTTTGGGAAAAGATTTAATTGTGAGCGAAGGAAATGAAGAGTCATAAGCAAAGTTTTTGAATTTCGGTTTAGAGGAAGGAAGGGATTTGAGACCTTTAGAACGAAAATCAATTGTGCTGTTTTTAGTAGACTCAATATGGAGGGTCGCTTCAAACAGTTGATTAGAAGGAAAACAAATCAAAGGTATTTCAGAAAGGCCTTGGGGTAGCAGTGTGGTAAAATTTCCATTGAAATTGATGGTTTCTTTTGAGCTTAAAGGTTGGAATAGATGAAAACGCCAGCGTTCTGAGAGTGGAAGAATCGTAGAAAGATTATAAATAGAAATACCGGGAAGAGGGTTTAAGCCCGCAACTATTTTGGCAATTTCAAAAGCATTGATTTTTTCAATTTTCTTAAAGGTAGTATTGCGATTAGGCGAAATCCATTTCCAATTTTCAGGATTTGCGCCCACAGGAAGAAGAAGATCAAATTTATCTACAAGACCATTTTCAGAGCTCAACACAATATCTAACTTGGTATCGAATTTATCTCTATGCACCAAAATTGTAGAATTACACCGCAGGATTGAAGTTCCTGTAAGTGGGATAAGTTCGATGCTTCCCACAGGGAAATTTTCAATAAATCTGAACAAGTGATTGCAGGGTTGTTTGAAGGACTGTAATTCATTTTGGCCATCAATTTCAATCAAGTCCGATTTCAGCTTTGATTGATACGTTGAAGCTTCATATTGAATTGCAAAAAACCCTTCATTCAACATGGAATTCAAAGGTATTACTGCTGGGAATCCCCAGAGATTTGTTTTTTTGCTTTTAGTATCAGGGGCGAGTCGGATGGAAAGCGTGGGGGGTCGTGTTTTATTTTGGTCCAAGCTTTTGGGATTACCAGGAATCAGTGGCTTTTTCAATTCCATCCTGAGCAATTGCTTTCCCTGATTTTGTGAAACCGACCAATCTTTGATTTGCGTATCTGCATTAAGGGACAATTGCTCGACTCCCCACCCTGCAGGTAACTGCACCAACAAAGAAGAAATTGAGCCATTCAAAAGAAAATAAGAAATGGTGGATTGCAAAGTTGCACCAGAAATGGTGGGCTGGAATAAAAGTTCTTGCTGGGTGCGGAACTGTGCGCCACCAACCGAAACCTTGATGGAAGGATATGTCAAATTTTTCCGGGAAGTCAAACCCCCGCCAACCAAACTGAGTACTGTATTTTGTAATTGATTGCTGTGCGTATCAGCAATCAAAAAATCGCCCATGATAAGATCTTCCAATCTAATTTCCGCACCTGAAAGGATGGTGATTTCTTCACGATAAGAAGGAAGGGCGTTAAAGCGCACCCAAGGTGTTTTCCAGAGCGATGATTTTTTAATTACGGATGAGCCAAGAGCTTTGATCACAATTTTTTTCGGTCTACATAAATTATTGTGCAACATTAATTCCAAAACTTGGGTATTATCCCTAACAAGTATTTTCCAACTCTCCACCTGATCTGATAACACCTCAAGAATCTTCAACCCTTCTGCATATTCGAACTCAAGAATTTTCGAACCATTGGTAAGGCCTTCAAACGAAAATACAAACTCAGAATATGTAGCTTCAGGAGCTATCTCATGGCTTGCCTGAAGTTTCTCAATCCGTAAACCATCAAACCTGCCATGCATTGCAGGATCCTGAAGTAATAGTTCAATTTTTGTTTCGCCACTGGCAATTATCTTCAAAACTTTTTTGATACTGTTTGGTACGGGAGAGTAGGATTCAACAGAGCCCTTCGAAATGAGGATGAAATTCCAATTGAACGGTATGGTAAGTTCAAAAGATTGCAAAGAGGCCTGTGGAATGCGAAGTAAAACATGGTGCCCATCGGGCAACTGTTCGGTTTTCAGCGACCATTCAAGATCACAGGGCGATTCATTATTTTCTGGGATAAGCAGTGAGGTAGTGCCGGGAATAAAATCACCCAATAGGGCTTCTTTATCTTTCCAAGAAGCTTTCTTAATAGCAATGTTAAGGGGTGAAATGGCGAAATAGGTTTGATTTTTCGAACTCGAATTAAAAACCCAATTCGCCTTCCCTATGATGCCATTATCTTTCCATTCCCCCTGATAACTAGCTTGGGTTAATGCAGACATGAATAAAAGTTGGGAATTGGGAGTTGCAGTTTTTCTTAGTTTCTCGAATTCTGATGCAGGCATAGGAACAAAAGCTTCTCGAACATTTTTTTCAAGAAACTTTGCATTTTGACCGGTTGGCACCACAACAATTCGAAATTGCGGGCCTATGACTCGATCCAAGGAATTATCCTGACTACTGCCAGGCAATACCAACACAAGATATGTCAGGATAAACATTGCACCTGTCATGCAGCGAGTAATTCTCCCAGCTTGCATGATCTTACCTCTATTAATCTGGCAGAACATCTTGCACCAAAGTAGCCTTGCTAGCAAGCAGGTTCGAGGTGTTATTACTAGGTATGGAAGGATCGGGGCGCACCCAATACCCTGTTGCTTCATTATTATCTTTTGGAACAGGTTGCTGGGCGTTTCCGAAATTTGGTTTTTTATAGTTTGGTAGGATCGTGGATAAAGATCCTTTGGCTCTGCTGAAAGAAGAAAGGTTCGCTGACTGATATGCTAAAAGTAATTTTCTAATTTGAATTAAGCCACCGCCAATAATCAAAACATAAATTACTGGCTGGAAGCCCAAGAAAATTCTCGATGCAAGCATCGGGAATAGCGCAAATATTATGGCCCCCATCACCACCATGAAAAAAGCAATCCAAGCAACATTAGAAGCGATCCAAGTTTTTATTTTCGTGCTGTAAAACGAATAAAATAGCACAGAAAACACAATTAGCGATAACAGTAACTGGAATGCAGTCTTGGGGGTATGAACTAGAGTAAAGGAAGATTGGGGAGAATTGAAAACAAGCAAATCAGAAGAATCAAGAATCGAATCTTCCGAATTAATATCAGCCTGGGGCATGCCTTCGTATTCCACTGGAACAATTATGGTATCTAATGCGAGGAAAAGATTAGTCCAGTGCCATTGTTTTATTGTTTCGTAACTTGGTTCAGGCAATAAAGCGATTCGACTTGAGGGAAGTCTAATCCACCAATTTACACCAAAATCATTATTGGCAACTAACGGTATAGCCAAGGTGTTATGGAAAGAGGATAAAATCCCCTGGGGCCTTGCGACCACGTATTCCCATTCCAGAATAAAAGGTATATCTTGGGTATTTTTTGGAAGGGTGACCCGTGTAAGGCTTCTGCCTTGGGTTACATATTGCCAATTGCAAATCAAGTTATTGATGGAGAGTTTGGCACCTTGAAAATTAGAGGGCATGGAAAAATCAATCACTTGATCAATCGAATTTTTATAATAATAACTCACCCGGTATACGATTTGATTTTGTTCAACCTTCGCACGAGCAAGTATTTTTTCGATCCCAGTAACTTCGCCCAACCCGGAAGATAAATCAATCTCTAAAGCGCTGGAAGTTTTTTCGCCTCGGAAAGAGGCATTAGGCAGGCGAATATTTTTCGCAACCGCTTCCAAGGGGTGTTCTTTCCATAAGTTGTTTTTAGTGGTGATAACTACGCCTGGTTTCGCCCAAATCTTAAATACGGAATCTTGCTTGGAATTAAGAAGCGATAAAAAAGGCAACTGCAAGTTCTTGGCTTCCGGCAATATCGAGGATTCGTAATCAAATTCCAATTCAGTTTCTTTATTGACACCGGTAAGAGCGATGGCCAAAATTCCTGTTTCATCGTCTAGCGCTTCAATTCGCCCGCCTTTTAAAAGACGCAAACTTTCTGCTATTTCCCTGGGAACGCTAAATTCGACCATCGTGGGAACTCTGCCCAAAAATCGCAGAAGCATTTGCTGTTTGCAAAGGGCGCTTGCACCATTAAGTTGAACATCGATGGTTTGCCTGACTTGGATTTTATCATCTGCAGGCTTAAGGATTGCATCAATTTTCTGACTAAACTTTTCAGATTTCCAAACCTGTTTATGCGTTTCATGGCTTAGAAGTTCAAGTGAAGTATTAAGCTTTTCACTAGTCAACAAATGAAAATCATCAGGCGTAACCAAACTTATTTGCACGCCTCTATCTCGTACCAGCATCGGGAAGGGCAGGGAGATTCGAGAGGTTTCTTCAGGCGTAAATGCTTCGTGAAAATCCAACGAAAACTGAAAAGGGTTCAGTAATTCCTGAGAAAACTGAACAATCATCTTCCCTGCTTTTCCATCAAACGCAACATCCCGGATGATATTAGCTGGAATAGGACCTTTATTTTCATCATAAACCATTCCAGTCGGGATCCGGATTTCAACCTTGTCGGCTCCGGTTCGAACCGGTGTGCAATCAAAATTTGTTGTGATATTCCAATACCATTGATTGTTTTCTTTTCTTGCTAGGCGAACCGTGTGAACTGTTTTTACTTCCAATACCCCACGAATCAAATCCAATTGCAAGTCAAGCAACGAAAGCGAATTCACTCCAGTTAACGCCCCAGGCTTTTCATAAACAGGATGATTCCAATAACGAAACGATGCAAAAATATTCGGATCCCGCTGTTTATCTTGAGCGCTAATTTCCTGACTGATGATTTCTCCCCTGGGCTGATTACTGACTTTAAGATCATTACCTTGGTTACTTAAAAGAATTACGCCAGTCTGCCTGATTGCGCTTGTAAGAAGATAGGGGCCGATAGGCAATTGCCCACCATTGGCTGGAATAGCCGCCTGGCTTTCAACCACAAGCTTAAGGGGTTCACTACTATTATCATTAAGTTTGATTTTTCTATAACCAGCAAACTTCTGATCATTTTTTTCGATGCTAACAATGCGGGCTTCATCAGCAGGGCTAAATGGCCTAACTTCACTTCCCACCGGAACAACTAGTTCTAACACATCAAGCCTGCCACCTAGAGCGCCGATTTTAATTTCCGCCCGTGCATTCAGAAGTTTATCATCCATACGAACAAGAATGGTTGTTTCCGAAGTTAGTGCCTTGGGTTGGGAATCTCGCTGCGATGATTTCCATATTGTTTGAATCATGGTCAAAGGGCCCAAGGTTGCGCTCAGCCGATTACCTTTAAAAAACACCAAAGGCTCTTGATTGGTCTTGCTGCTAATTTTTGGTTTAACTGTTCCAGAAGGCATGTCGAGTTCAAGCTGGGTAATAGCAGCGCCAGGCATATCTAATTCGAAAGACTGGTTTTCCCCTTGATTCTTGACCGTTACCAACAAATCTAGATCAAGATCATGAGCGCCCGGGGTTTCAACAAAAACGACAAATCCTTCCAAGGTCTTTTTAAGGAGAGGTATTCTTCCATCCATCAATGCAGAACTTGCCTGGCCCAAACCGCAACCAAGCAAAATGTTCATCCCAGGTTTTTCTGTTTGAAATGAAAACCGTATTTTTAACTTAGCAAGGCTGGACTCCACTTTTCCATTGATAAGAACCGAACTAGGAGGCAGAGGTTTTATTTCCAACTGCTGTTCCTTAAGCTTTAATAACTCATCTAACAATTCTTGATATTTTTCAGGGGGCAGCACCACCATTTTCGGCAATAGCCTAAGGCTATCTGCTGCTTGCTCACAAAGCACCATAATCGCACCCGCAGGCGCCTGCCAAAAAGAAGCGGCCTTCTTATCCGACCCTGTATTACCTATTGCTTTTGCTTTTTCGATATTTTTTGCTGGAACGGGTGTAGGCGGATCTTGAGCCCCTGCATTAGCTACTGCAATTATTAGCACCAAAGTTGTAATGATTCTGTTCAAAGAATACCCCAGCATTCGAAAGACCAGACCTTTAATAATTCTAACTCATTTTTTCACCTTGTGCTGTTAAGAAATGGAATAACCCAATCAGAGTGAGTTTAAACCCTGCTTGCCTTTTCATAATCAGCAAAAACCAACCCCCTAAAACCACAAATTATAACGGTAATATCAATATTGAGGGTTATAAGCTCTGCCCCCTTCATGTTAAACTGCAGCTATTATTTTAAACAACAAGGAGCATAATCGCCATGGGATCTGTAATTGATTTTGGCGCCAAGGGCGATGGGATTTCAGATGATACCATTGCAATTCAACATGCAGTCGAAAAATCCGGGGGCGACGTTTTGTTCCCCAGAGGATCTTACCTGATCACCAAACCCATTCGGATAATGCTAGGCAACACTGGGCCCCATGGATTTCGTTCAGAAGGAGGAACCGCACGGGTTTTAATGAGAGGGGCAGGGCCTGCATTTCAAATCATTGGTACCCATCAGAAATCCGCTCTTCCTGAACATATCTCCACCAATTTATGGCTCAAAGAAAGAATGCCCCTATTTCAAGATCTTGAAATCACAGGGGATCATCCGGAAGCCGATGGCATTTCCTGCGAAGGTTCCATGCAACCAACCTTCAAAAGTCTATTGATTAGAAAATGTAGAAACGCTCTTCATCTCCGCATCCGCGATCGAAATGTGATTATTTCTGATTGCCATATTTTCGACAACTCAGGCATTGGCATTTTTATGGATAAAATCAACCTTCATCAAATCAATATCACAGGCAATCACATCAGCTATTGCAAACGCGGAGGTATTGTTGTTCGAGAAAGCGAAATCCGCAACATTCAAATTGTTGGTAACGATATCGAATATAATTTCGACCCACTCGAATCCGGTTCCAACGATATTCTTTTCGATTGCAGAAAAGGCACCGTGCGCGAAGGAACTATTTCAGGCAACACCATTCAAGCAAAGGGCAGCCCAGGTGGCGCAAATATCCGCTTCCTAGGTGTTGGAAAAGATAACCCTAACGCTGTAGGATTATTAGCAATTTCAGGAAATCTGATAGGCAGCCAAGAAACCGCAATCCACATCAATGCAGGAAGAAGTTTCGTTATTTCGGGTAACAGCATTTACAGCGGGTATCATCATTCGCTTTTATTAGAGGATTCCGAACACCTGGTGATCGGTTCCAATAGCATTGATCATAACCCAGAATATAAAGGGAATTCCACCGATGCCATCGTAGTCTCTGGCTGCAGAAACCTTCAATTCACAGGCAACATAGTGCAGCATACAAGGCCTGCGGAAATCCCAGTCGAAGCAACCATGGCAATAACCGATTCCACCAATGTTCAAATATCATCATGTCAGTTTCATCAGGTACGGAAACGAGGGATTCTTTTAAAAAACAGCGCCATGGTTCGGGTGAGCGGTTGCCTTTTTACATCTGGAAAAGAACAGGCTGATTTCATCACCTCTGTAGATGTTGATGAAAAATCTAAGAAAGTAATGCTAAGCGATAACTTTTTCGCCAAGGGCAATAATGGGAATTTCAACCTACCTTTGCATGCGGGGCAGGCTTCAAACAATATATCGTCTGATTAATCTTGAAGTGAAGTAGCAACCACCTGCGATTTGGTTTTTTTCCCTGCTAGGTCAACCAATGCAAGTTTTACTTTTGCATGTGCACCTTCCCAAGGAAAATTAGTTTCCTCAAGCACAACACACCCACCAAATATCGGGGAAAGGGTATCGCGTTTTTTCATCAACGCCCAGCGGGATCCGCCATTCTTATACGATTCCAATAATTTTTCTTCAGAGTGAAACTCGGGCATGGGTGCTTTACTACCAAGATAAAACACAGCTTCACGCGTTTTATACAAACACAACCCACCTGGGTTCGAAACAGTAAACGCCTGCACCTGTTTAAGGAATTCCTTCTGGGTTCGATAAGCCTCTGCTGCAGGGAAAAAACCTTGAAACAAGTAAACCATCAGAAACGATGCAAACCATCCGTTGCATA
>CALARU010000077.1 GCA_937888715.1 uncultured Planctomycetaceae bacterium
CGAGTGTTCGTGATTCAAATATTTTTACATGCGCAGCCCCGCCAAATCCTGTGCCCGTAACAATTTGGGTGGAGCCGTTGCTATAAAGGTCACCTGCAGCGACAAAAATTCCGCCAAGGAAAGATGAATCATACGCCATGAAAGATAAAAGCTCGTTGCCGCTGATTGCATCAAAAGCTTTTACATGAGGGGCACCCCCTGCGCCTGCACCAGTGATGATATCTAATCTGCCGTCACCATTAACATCGCCGAGGGCGATCGAAACACCGCCCATAAAAGTAGGTGCATAAGCCATAAAATCGAGGATTAGTTGATTGTTCGTTCCATCAAAAACTCGGACATTGGGTCCGCCACCGGGGCCAGCGCCAGTTACGATATCAACAATTCCATCGCCATTGATGTCTCCTACAGCAACAACAACTCCACCTCTAAAGTTGGTGTTGTACGCAAAGAAAGAACTTTTTACAGCACCAGTCAACGGATCGATCACCATGATATGAGGGCCACCACCGATTCCGGGTGCGGTTACAATTGAGTTTTTTCCATTCCCTTCGAAATCGCCTGCCCCAACATGGATAGCTCCTTGAAACTGTGGATAGGGGTTGAAGCTAGAAATGATTTGGCCATTTGCTTGATTGGTAATAACAATCGAACCAAGGTCGGCTTTAAATAAATCAGCAACACCATCATTGGTAAGATCAAAGAAAAACGCAGTGGAGCCACCACTCAAAGAATGCGAATCCGATTCCCCGACTTGGATGGTTACAAGAGTTTTGGATTGTTGCCAAACTTGTGAGAAGACGGAGTTGGATTGAGGGTCGGCAGAAAAGAGAGTATTGCCATCTGGTGAGAGAAGGAAGGAACCAAAGCCGTTTTGGAAAGCAGAAGCGCCATAAAGGTCTTGAGTATGAGTCCAGATATTATTGGTGCGCTGGAAGAAGAAGACCCCGTTATCCTGAGAAAAGACATTGGAGCCGACAGCAAAAACGGTATTACCATCGTTGGAGATGCCTACGGAAGAACCAAAAATGGAAGCAAGTAAATTGCCTTGAGGGTTGAGAGTGGCTTGTAGAGACCAAACCGAACCAGAACGGGTGTAGATGAAAGCGTTTCCTTTAAATGAATTGCTATAAGGAGAGCCAACAATGGCGGTATTGCCATCTGCGGAAAGCCCAACTGAAGTGCCGAAATAGGAGTTGGCATTAAGATTTGCGGGCGTTACTTGAGATTGAAGATTCCAAACGCCATTGGTTCTGGAATAGAAAAAAGCAGTTCCGGAGGCAACGCCGTTGACGGGGAAGGATTCGTAGCCAAGTAATGCGGTGTTACCATCTGCAGAAAGGGCAGCATAATTGCCTTGATGATAAAAGAAATTCATGCCACTTTGTTGGGCTAGATCAGCCTGTTGGTTCCACACGCCAGCCGATAAAGAATAAATATATTGCCCGCCAGATCGGGTGCCCGCAAAGAGAGTATTACCATCAGAAGAAATAAGGACTTTAGATCCTAGAGCAATATTATAGGTGGGGTTCATTGCCATAGGGTTGTAGGGGATTACGATTTTAGGTTGCTGAGTCCAAACACCACCAGAGCGGGTGAAGACATAAACGCCGCCTTGGATTTGGGATTGAAAAGATCCTGGCGCACCAACGATCAAAGTATTGCCATTCCCGGAGATGGATACGGAGCTACCAAAGGAATCATCAGTAAGCCCATCGGAAGCAAAGATCTGGGATTGTAAAATCCAGTTGTTGCCTGACTTGGAAAAGAGATAGACAGACCCTTGATCACTGTTGGAGCCAACATTATCTAAAGGAGTGCCAACCGCCATGGTGTTCCCATCGGAAGATAGGGCAATGCTTGAACCAAAGCGATCGCCACTTATAATCGCGCCAAAAGAAGGCCCTTCACTTGAAGGTGCAGTAAGCTTTGCTTCTTTTCCAATTGCGGAATATTCGAATGAAAAAACGCCTTTAGTCGGGCTGTTAAAAGAAAAGGTGTTATCAGAATTTTGAATTAGTGTTGGGCCAGCGGGACTGATCGTTGGAAATAGCTGAACCGGATTAAGAGCACCGGCAGTATAAGAAGTTCCAAGGTTGCTTAATTGCAAACCACCACCTTCAAGATTTAAATCGTTTTGAAGCACATTAAGGACAACGCTGGTATTGGGTGCTATGTTTTTGTAAGTGTCTGGTGCAGCTTGGATGATGATGTTTGTCCTTACAGGGGTTGCATCTGTAAACCAAGAAACATTTGTACTTGCTTGTTGAAGCAGGTTGCCTGCAATATCAGTAATGTTAGTACCATTGGGATTTAGGGTAAGTGTATAATTCCCTGAAATGGATGTAATACCTTGAATACCGGTAATGGTGTAAACATTTCCAGAATTAGTTATTCGCGCCCCGGTAAGAAAAACGGATTTACCATTTCGAGTTAATGTTAAATCTTTGATATCAAATCCTGCCATGGGTTCTGAAAAGTTTAGATTAATTGTTGCAACGGGAGTCGTGCGCGGAGTACCTATCAAAGCAAACGTGCCTGTGGGGGAAACTGTGTCGATAATTACATTTAATATTTGGGAATGTGGGGAGGTAACACTGTTGTTATCTGTACTTGTTGCAGTGAAAGAATAAAGACCATCTAAAAGTGTGGTTGCCGTGTAATCAAATAACCAATTTCCCTGAGAGTTGGCCAAGATAGAACCAATGTTATTTGCTCCGTTATAAACAGCGACTGTGTTATTGGGACTGGTATTTCCTGAAAGAAATATTGTTTGATCGTTGGTGATGGCATCCGAATTTGAAAATCCGGTATCTGTAGCAACCGTGGTAATGTTAGGGGTGTTTAAAGTTACGACCGAAAGGGTTGCTGTAGCTTTAGATTGTTGCCAAGCTTGTGAGAAGACGGAGTTGGATTGAGAGTCGGAAGAAAAGAGGGTATTGCCATCGGGAGAAAGAAGGAAGACGCCAAAACCATTCTGGAAAGCAGAAGCGCCATAAAGGTCTTGGGTATGAGTCCAGATATTATTGGTGCGCTGGAAGAAGAAGATTCCATTATCGCTAGAAAAGACATTGGACCCGACAGCAAAAACGGTATTACCATCGTTGGAGATACCTACGGAAGAACCAAATATAGAGGCAAGCAAATTGCCTTGAGGGTTGAGAGTTGATTGTAGAGACCAAACCGAAGCAGAACGGGTGTAGATGAAAGCATTACCCTTACCTGAAT
>CALARU010000078.1 GCA_937888715.1 uncultured Planctomycetaceae bacterium
AAATCATTTTCTAAGCCTGCAATCCGCAGAATTGTGGCATGAATATCCTTGATGGGGGCTGGGCGATCAACTGCATAAAGCCCGATATCATCGGTGCTACCCACTATAGAGCCTGCTTTAACTCCGCCTCCTGCAAACCACATCGAGAATCCCCATGGGTTATGATCACGGCCATCGCCACTTTCGCTCATGGGTGTACGGCCAAACTCGCCACCCCATATAACCAGAGTTTCTTCTAGCAAACCTCTGCGTTTTAAATCGCTGAGAAATGCAGCGACAGGTTGATCGGTTTCTTTGCAAAGATTTGAATGATTACCTTCGAGATCGGAGTGAGCATCCCAAGCGCTGCCACTACCCAAATAAACTTGAATGAATCGTACACCCCGCTCGACAAGCCTTCTTGCCATTAGACAAGCACGAGCAGCAGCTTTGGTGGTTTCGTTTTCGATGCCATAAAGGTTGAGAGTTTCGCGGGTTTCATTAGAAAGATTGTTGACATCGGGGATGCTGGTCTGCATTTTCCAGGCGAGTTCATAACTGGCAATGCGAGCATCGAGCCTATCCGTTGGGGTGGATTGGTTTTTGTGTTTTTCGTTCATCCAGTTCAAATAGTCGAGTTTTCTGCGTTGCCTGAGGGGAGTGATTTGAGGCGGTGGGGCGTGGAAGAGAACGGGTTGTGCACCTTCGAGAAAGCGGGTTCCCTGATAGGTTGCAGGAATAAAGCCACTGCCCCAGTTGCGACTGCCTCCGGGTACATCACCTCTGCGGTCGGAAAGGACTACGAAGGATGGCAGGTTGTCGCAATCATTTCCCAAGCCATAAACCGACCAAGCACCTAGTGAAGGCCTGCCTGGTAGCGTGCTGCAAGTGTTCATGTGTGAAACGCCTGCAACATGGGTCAACCCTTCGCCGACGCAAGAGCGTAATACTGCAATATCATCAGCATGGCGTGCGAGGTTGGGCAGCCAGTCGCTGAGTGGAATGCCTGATTTCCCATGCTTCTTGAAAGTTCGTTTGGAAGCTAGGAGTGGGGTATTAGCGGTGACACCCATGGCGGTTTGAGGTTTGGCAAAGCTTGGTGGTAGGGGAAAGCCAGCGAATTTTTGTAGGGCAGGTTTTGGATCTAACAGATCGATATGGCTTGGTCCCCCATCGAGGAAAAACCAAACGATGCTGCGCACATTGGAAGGATGATGGCGAAGGGGGTCATCAGAAAGGTTGGAAGCGTGCGCATCGCGTGCAAGTAAAGAGCCAAGTGCGAGTGAGCCAAAGCCATTGCCCATGGTTTGAATAAATTGCCTGCGTGATTGTGGAATCATTCCAGCTCCAAAAATTCGCTTGTGTTCAACAAGGCGTGAAGGAGATCTGCGAGCCTTTCGAGAGGGTCAACTGCTGCAGAGGTTACTTCGATAAAAACTCTGGACTGTTCTAATTCTTTAGCGTCGGGAGATCTTTTGAGGATTGCTAGAAAACCAGATTGAATTTGCAGATGGGTGTTATTGCCTGCTTTCTGCATGATGTTTGCAGCTAAGTTCTGGGCGTGATCAAGGATTTCAGGATCATTCAAAAGCGCCAAGGCCTGTACCGCAGTTACTGTGTCATTGCGGTTTGCGCAGCTAAGATTTCGATCGGGAAAATCAAAAGCTTCAAGCGATGGATTAGGCATGTTGCGCCTTTGGATTAAATAAATGGAGCGTTTTTTTGATGCTGTTGGTACTTCATCTTTTGTCCAGGCATATCTACTATTAATAAGCGATGCAGGCAGAGCAAAACGCACCACACCTTCGTGCATACCTGAATTCAAATTGCCCGAGGCGTGAAGGAT
>CALARU010000079.1 GCA_937888715.1 uncultured Planctomycetaceae bacterium
CACCTCGAAGGACGAACGGGAAGCCGCTATTGGGTACACCATGATTACGAATTTACAGGCAACGCGGAAGTCGATGCCAGACTTTCAGGCTACCCGGTTGCGGTATTTCAACCGGTAGGCCGCATGGCCTCCGATACGCCAATTGTCATAAGTCTGCAAGGGATTGCAGCCCCTTATCAGCTTAATAGCTTTATTATTCCAACTTTGCTAGATATGGGGATTTGCTGTGTCCTTTTCGACGCCCCGCTGGGGGGTGAGCGAAGTTTAACCCGCACCTTTAAAGGGGACTCCCTGATTGAAGCCCAGGCATTTAGGAAGCATGGAGTCCCTCTCTCTACGGGACTTGTGCTTGCCATGATGGATGCCGTGGGCCGCGATTTTGCCACGATCATCCGTCTGATTCAGGAGCGCCATGGATTGGTTAATGACCGAATTGCCCTGTTAGGTGCTAGCTGGGGTACGCTACTTTCCTCCTACGCATTCATGAGGTTTGGGATCGGTTCTCGCTTGCTCGGTACCATTGGCCACGCAGACCTGATTGGTTTTACGCGCAGCTATATGCCATTTATTACCCCGCTATTAATCTCACCTCTGGGCAGGATGATCGGCAAGGTTGCCAATTTAGCCCTGGGCCCTGGCCCTACTATTGTTGATGGTGCGCTAGATTTTCTGTCTGTTCTTCAGGCCGTTAGCAAAGGCGACAATCTGACCCAACAGGCAAACCCTATGACTTATTGGCACCTAGTTGATAAGCATCGCAGGGTTCGGTTTTTGGTTGGGAAGAATGATCCGTTAGTGAAACCTGCTGCTGCAATAGCCTGCGCTAAAATGTTTCCCGATGGTGAAGCCTATGTGGTGCCGGGGTTAGGGCACGGCAATCGTTCCTTTGGACCAGATTTTGTTGAACATGTCCGGCATTTTATCGGTACTCAACTGGGGGATTGGAAATCGTGAGGGTGATGCAGGATTTAAAGAAAGACTAGTCCGGGGAAAAGGGTTTACTCGAAATGAGCATTTAGGGCATGGTGCAATTCAGCTTTAAACATCCTTGGCTTTCTTTGCTTCTTTTTTTGCCGCTGCCCTGCGTTCCTGCTCTGCTATTATCCCCTTAAGCGATCTCTCGATTACTGCTTTCTTTGCCTGCGCTTTTGCCAGCCTGTACGCCGCTGCTTCGACTGCTTTTAATAATTCGCTCATGATGCCCCGCTGGATTGCTTCTTTATTACCTTTTAAATTGTAACTAGCTTTATCTTAATCACTATAGCTTTAAGATTTTTAAATATAGGGATTAATTCTTTAAGTTAAGGAAGGAGTGTATTGGATGCCACAGGTGTTCAAATTGCTTTGGATGATAAAAAAAAGAATAGAAATTGGTAAAGGCGAAGGTGTAATTTTCGTTGTAGTCAAGGCTTCCGGTTCGTTTAGATTGCCGAATATCATGGCATCGTGGGCAAAGGGTGGGAATAAAAAAAGACCAAGGGGTGAACCTTGGTCTTTTATGGGCGCTACTGGATTCGAACCA
>CALARU010000080.1 GCA_937888715.1 uncultured Planctomycetaceae bacterium
GCACGCATCAAAAGTGTAATAATCGTTAAAATGCTAAATAGGCAAAAGCGCATGGCTAAGAAAATCTCCAGAGGAGGTGTCATATTTCTCACATAAATTCGATAAATACATAGATAATTGTAGCATGATAATTATCTTAAAAAACATGCAAACCATCAATATTCCGCTGGTGCTTTGAATTAAGCTTAGTTAAAATAACAATTAACTGCCAAGAGTCCTGCTTCTATATTCCAACCAGATAGATCCATGAACACAAAAACCATTCAAAACACGCTTAAGATTTCCTTGATTGTTTTAGTGGGCCTGTTTTTCCTACCTTTGGCGTCCCAAGGTGAAGAAAAGATGCTTCCACCTGAAACATCTATCGATAAGGCAATCGACTATTACATTGAAGCCTCGTGGAAAGAAAAGAAGCTGAAGCCCGCAGTTGCAGCTGATGATACGGTATGGCTCAGGCGAGTCAGCCTAGATCTTGCAGGTAGAATCCCAACCGCCTCTGAAGCCAAAGCCTTTGCTGAAGATAAAGATCCCACCAAGAAACAAAAAACAATCGAAAAGCTGATAGCATCGCCCCTGCATCTAAGGCATCAAGCCCAAGAAATCGAAACATTCCTGATGAATGGTACCAAGGGTGCCATGAGTGAATACCTGACTAAGGCAATGACTGAAAACCGTTCGTGGGATCGCATTTTCAAAGAAATCATCCTGGCGGATGAATCCGATGCATCCAACAAAGGGTCCAGCAATTTTCTTAAAACCCGCGTCAAAGATTTGGACAGACTCACCAATGATGTAAGCGTGGCATTCTTTGGCGTGAATGTTTCATGCGCCCAATGCCATGATCACCCGTTGGTTGCAGATTGGAAGCAAGATCACTTCTACGGAATGAAGGCATTCTTTTCGCGAACCTATGAGGTGGGCACTTTCCTTGCAGAAAAAGAATATGGCGTAGTGAAGTTCGTGCCCAACAAGGGAAAAGAAAAACAAGCAGATTTTATGTTCCTTACAGGCAAGACAGTAAAGCCCGCAGGCATGACCGAGCCCACCAAGGAAGAACTGAAAAAAGAAAAGGAGATGGTAGAGGAATGGAAGAAAAATAAAACCCAACCACCCAAGCCTAAAACCTCGACTCGCGCAATGTTGTTAGACCTCGCATTAAGCAAGGGAGATCAAGATTTCTTTGCCAAGGCTTTTGTAAACCAAGTATGGAATCGATTTTATGGGTTTGGATTGGTAATGCCCTTGGATCAGATGCATTCAGAAAATCCCCCCAGTCATCCCGAATTGATGAATTGGCTAGCCCGAGACTTTGCAAATCATGGTTTTAATATCCCCAGATTGGTTAAAGGGATGGTTTCCAGCAAGGTTTATGGTCTATCGAGCCGATATGAAGGGGAGAGCACACCGCTGGCTAAAGATTTTGCAATGGCCCGCCTGAAGCCTTTAACCCCAATGCAGATGGGGGTTTCCCTGCGCCTAGCAAGTCAATTCCTCACCGGAAATGAGCAGGAAAAGAAGGTGGACGAAATTTCCCGTGGTTCCAGAGGACTGGCAGATCAGTTTGCCCAACCTACCGAAGATTTCCAAATCGGAGTTACCGAAGCATTATTCTTCAGCAATAGTAGTCGATTCCAGACAGAATGCCTAGGAGAAGGAAAAGACAAATTGGTGACAGCAATGACCAGCCTTGCAACCCCTGAAGAACAAGCAGACCTTG
>CALARU010000081.1 GCA_937888715.1 uncultured Planctomycetaceae bacterium
ACAACTGTGGCAAAACCATTACGGATGCCCGAGGCGATTTGGTAGGCACCATTAATACCCTGCGTTATTACGCCGGCTGGGCCGACAAGATCGAAGGCCGTACTGTTCCTGTTCGTGGAAAATTCCTCTCCTATACCCTGCGTCAACCGGTTGGCGTCATCGGCCAGATCATCCCTTGGAACTTCCCTTTGCTTATGCTTGCTTGGAAGTGGGGACCAGCACTTGCATGTGGTAACACCATTGTGCTGAAGCCCGCAGAGCAAACTCCGCTAACTGCGCTTCGTGTTGCAGAACTTGCAATTGAAGCTGGCTTTCCTGCTGGGGTTATCAACATTGTGAATGGCTTTGGTGAAACCGCAGGTAATGCACTTGTGATTCACCCAGGCGTTGACAAGATTGCTTTCACCGGCCATGTTGAAACCGCAAAGATCATTCAGAAAAAAGCTGCTGATACTTTAAAGCGAACCACATTCGAACTTGGAGGCAAAAGCCCTAATGTCGTGTTTGCTGACTGTGATATTGACCAAGCAGTGGAAGGTGCATTCCATGCAATCTACTTCCATTGTGGCCAGTGCTGCACCGCAGGAAGCAGACTCTTTGTTGAACAAAAGATTCAAAAAGAATTTGTTGAACGGCTCGCTGCAAAAGCAAAACAACGAAAGGTGGGCGATCCATTGGATGAATCCACCCAACAAGGCCCGCAGGTTTCTCAAGAACAACTTGATAAAATCCTGCATTATGTTGCCCTTGGCCAACGCGAAGGCGCAAAGTTGGTCACAGGCGGACAACGCAAGGGCTCCAAGGGTTACTTCATCGAACCAACCATCTTTGATGGCGTGCGAGACGAAATGGCCATTGCCCGGGATGAAATCTTTGGCCCAGTCGTCAGCGTTCTACCCTTCAAGGACATGGACGAAGTGGTTGCTCGTGCCAACGATACTTTCTACGGCCTTGCAGCGGGTGTTTGGACAAAGAACCTTGATAAGGCCCACAATTACGCTGCTGCAGTCAAGGCTGGAACCGTGTGGGTCAATTGCTACCACATCGTAGACACGACAACTCCGTTTGGCGGATTCAAGATGTCTGGCCAGGGCCGTGAAAACGGTGAAGAAGCGCTTGATCACTACACCGAAACCAAAACGGTGACAGTAAATCTTGCCTAGTATTTAAGAATGTAAAAGGGTCGGGGGTGTTGAACCACCTCCGGCCCTTTTTTATTGATTCCAAGTAAAGTTCGAACCACTTAGATT
>CALARU010000082.1 GCA_937888715.1 uncultured Planctomycetaceae bacterium
GGGGTCTTCATTGACGATGCACTTATCCATGGAATATCCCCATTCCAAAATATAGGATTTGCTTTAGGCGGGGTGCCTCCCGAGGCCCACGTAGTCAAATCACCAAGGCGAACTGTTTTCCATTCACCCGTCATAACCCAGCCCCTTCAGATTAGCTTTGATAGCCTGCTCCAGTTTTGCAGACTCTGCGAATTGACCATTCAACTCCTTAACCAAATGCTTCATCTTTTCCTCGAAGGGAATACCATCATCTTCAATTTCCTCTGCGCCTACATACCTTCCAGGAGTAAGTACATAACCATTTAAGGTTATCTCTTCGTTGGTAGCGGATTTGCAATAGCCTGCGATGTCTGAGTATTTACCTACGCCCCCTTCGGCTTTGCTCAGGGCAGGTTTCTCACCTCGCCAAGAATGGTAGGTGCTGGTGATCTTCTCCAAATCTGTGTCGGTCAAATCACGATGCACCCGATCAATGAGCGTGCCCATCTTGCGGGCATCAATAAAGAGGGTTTCCTTACGACGATCACGGCGCTTGCCATCATTCTTCTTCCTGGTTAAAAACCAAAGGCAAACTGGTATCTGCGTGCTGTAAAAGAGCTGGCCTGGCATAGCAACCATACAATCGACAAGATCAGCCTCTATAAGGGCTTTACGAATGTCGCCTTCACCACTTTGATTGGAAGACATACTGCCATTAGCCAATACGAAGCCAGCCATACCTTGAGGCGCAAGATGATGAATGAAGTGCTGCACCCATGCAAAGTTAGCGTTGTCCTTAGGTGGCACGCCATATTGCCAGCGCACATCATCATCTTTCCTAAACCAGTCAGAATCATTAAAGGGTGGGTTAGCCAAAACATAATCGGCCCTTAAATCCGGATGAAGATCATTTCGGAAAGTATCAGCTTGCTCGACACCGAAGTCTGCCTCTATACCACGAAGTGCAAGGTTCATCACTGCAAGTCTGCGAGTAGTAGGATTACTTTCTTGGCCATATACACTGATGTCACCTAGCTTACCGCCATGAGTTTCTACAAACTTCTCTGATTGAACAAACATACCACCAGAACCACAACATGGATCGTAGATACGGCCTTTGTAAGGAGCAAGCATGGAAACCAGAAGGCGCACCACACAGCTAGGGGTATAGAACTGCCCGCCGTTCTTGCCTTCTGCACTGGCAAATTGAGTTAGGAAATATTCAAAGACCCGACCCAGCACATCTTTTGACCTGCTAGCTGCATCAACTAACTGGATAGAGCCGATGAGATCAATAAGTTCGCCTAGGCGGTTCTTATCAAGATCGGCACGGCCGTAGTTCTTATTGAGTGAGCCCTTGAGTCGAGTGTTATCTCTTTCGATGGCAACCATGGCATCATCGATAAGCTTACCAATGGTTGGCTGTTTGGCGTTGGCTTGAAGATAGGACCAGCGAGCACTTTTAGGCACCCAGAACACATTCTCAGCTTTGTACTCATCTTTGTCTTCTGGGTCTGAGCCTTTATAGTCGCCTTTGCCTTCCTTCAACTTATTGTAATGCTCTTCGAAACTATCAGAAATGTACTTCAAGAAGATTAAGCCAAGTACAACATGCTTGTACTCTGCGGCATCCATATTATTGCGGAGCTTATCAGCAGTGAGCCAGAGCTTTGCTTCGAAGCCAATAGTGGCAGAAGAGTCGGATTTCTCAACAGTTTTAGTCTTTTTAGCCATGAAACTGGGCTTTCAAATACGCTGTACCTGGGTGTAACAACAACCAAGCATCTTAACCGAACCTAAGTCCATGTAAAGCATAGCGTTGGAAATCAGAGAGGCTATTTAAGAGAAGTGAGATTTTAACCAAACTTGATGTTCTCGACCGATTTTAACCTAGCTTAACCGAACAGGCGGTAAAGTGCTTAAACCTAAATATCCTAGTGGAAACATGCAAGAAATGAGGAGAGAAATTGGAAGTGCACTTGACGGGAATCGAACCTGTAACCTTCGGTTTCGTAGACCGATGCTCTATCCAGTTGAGCTACAAGTGCATCTTTTCCAATGATATAAATATAGGACTGAAAAGCCCAGAAGTCAACGCAGTGGCTTTATATATAACCATGAAACCAGCGGTAAATGCTGGAAAAGCTTAGTTAATAAGGGGTGTTGACGATTCGGTAATTTGTATCGGTTGGAATGATTTTTAAGCTGCGCCCATTAAGTTCTTAAGAGATTTTCAAGCCCCTGATTTGCATCAATGATTTTTATGTTGCATTCTTGCTACGAAGACTCACCTTTGTCATCAGGAGGATGCACCCGTGTTAGGTAAAAGAATCTTTTTAATTCCCGCGTTACTAGGCTTGATGAATTCAAGCACTGGCTATTCCCAACAAATTCCATCAACCTTGGACCCCCAAGTTGTTGGAAAATCATCCATTCAATCTGCAGATGTCAAGGATCAAAACCTTGCCAACCAGATTGCAAAAAGACTGCAGGAAAGCGGTCTACTTCATGATTTCAAAATTGAAATCAAAGTATCAGGAGGTAATGCAGAACTCGAAGGCGTGGTAGGTACCACCTCCCAGAAAGATTCAGCACTAAGTGTGGCTAGGCAAACCAGCGGATTAATTCAGGTTGTTGATAAGTTGCAGGTTCTTCCAGAACCAAGCGCTAATGTTATCATTCAATCTGCCCAAATACCTATGCCCCAGCCTTTTCCTGGCTCATCTGGAAATATGCAAAATCCCGGGATGAGACCAATGCCCGCACCCGGTGCAAACCAGATGATCCCAGAACCACTTCCCGTGGGGCAAAGTGGTGCATCGTATTCATACGATATGAACCCGCCCAAAATGCCTCCCTATGCTTGGCCAAGTTATGCTCCGCACAATAATTATTCCAGAGTTGGATATCCCGAAGCGTATCCTGCAAGCGCATGGCCCTTCATTGGCCCTGTATACCCCTTCCCTAAAGTACCTTTAGGCTGGCGCTCTGTGAAATTAGAATGGGATGATGGCCATTGGTGGTTTAGCCAAACAGCGACCAAGCATAATTACTGGAAGCTGCGCTACTGGTAACGGATAGTGACAAATCAAAACAGAGAGAGCCATCCTTTTTAGGGTGGCTCTTTTCATTTGTGGGCGTTTTAAAGAAGGTTGTAGGGATCGATATCAACAATCACTTCGAGGCCTGAAATGGGTTTCATTTTTCCGAGTGCGACTTGAATGAGTTGGTGTAGGACGGTGTGTTTTTCTGCATGAAGTTGCACATGGAAGCGGTGATATTCTTTAAGTTTGAAAACAGGCGCTTCAGTAGGGCCAAGTATTTTAAGCTTTCCGGAGCCTTTTATTTCGGTTGTAGCAAGTCGAAGTTGTTCCCCTAATTCATCAGAGAAGGTGGCAGCGGATTCTGCAGATTTTGAACGGATAACGATTCTCGCTAACCTGCAGAATGGTGGGAAGAACAGTGATTGACGGTGCTTGATTTCTTCGTCAACAAAAGAAATAAAATCGTGTTTAGCAGCAGAAACAATTGCGGGATGCTCTGGATAATAGGTTTGGAAATAGACCATCCCGGGTTTGTCGCCTCTTCCTGTTCTTCCTGCAACTTGGGAGAGAAGTTGGAATGTTCTTTCTGAAGCGCGAAAATCAGGAATATGAATACCGGTGTCTGGGTTGATCACCCCCACCAATAAGACATTAGGGAAGTCCAATCCCTTTGCAATCATCTGGGTGCCCACAAGAATGTTAATCAGGCCTTCCCTAAATGCGTTGAGAATATACTCATGGCTTCCTGGTTTTGTGGTTGAATCAGAATCCATGCGCCTGATGACTTTGTCGGGGAAGAGTTTGGTGATTTCTTCTTCGAGTTTTTCGGTGCCCATTCCCTTGAACTGGATAGTTTCAGTTTTACAGGTTTCGCATCGGGTTGCAGGCTTTTTCTCATCGCCACAATGATGGCACAGGAGTATGTTTTTTCGTTTGTGGAAAGTCATCGCGAGGTCGCAGTGCTTGCAGTTTTCGACGGTTTTGCATGTAGGGCATTGGATGAAGGTATGAAAGCCCCTGCGGTTGAGAAAAAGCATAACCTGCCCGTTTTGGCTTAGGGCGCGTTTCATTCCTTTTTGGAGATCCTCGCTGATCATTCCGCGAAGGCTGGGAGATGCGGGAGGGGATGTTTTCATATCAACAAGGTAAACCGGGGGCATGGGCAGATCGCGAACTCGTTTTGAGAGGGTGAGCATTTTGTAGTTGTTTTTGCAGGCGTTGTGCCAACTTTCAAAGGAAGGGGTTGCAGAGCCCAAAACAATCGGGATATCTAGCATCCGGGCGCGTTTTACTGCAATATCCCTGCCATGATATCTTGGCGTGTTATCTTGTTTGAATGAGTTTTCATGCTCTTCATCAATAACGATCAGGCCGAGATTTGGGCATGGTGCAAAAACAGTGCTTCGTGGGCCGATTACCACATCCACTTTTCCCTCTGCAACCAACTTCCAATTCTTGCCCCGCTCTGCTTCCCGCAAGTTGCTGTGAAGCACCACGATTTTCGAAAACCTTTTTTTGAAGCGATAGACCGTTTGGGGCGTAAGGCTGATTTCAGGAACCATAACGATGGCTTGTCTGCCATTTTTTATGGTAGCTTCGATGGCTTCGAGATACACCTCGGTTTTTCCACTTCCAGTAACACCATGTAAAAGGAAAGTGCAAAACTTGCCCGAATGAACTTGGTCTGTGATGGTTTTGGAAACCGAGATTTGTTCATCATTCAAATGGATGGATGGATCCAAGGGGATGGTTTGCAAAGCGCCAAAAAAAGCCTGATCTTCGTCGATTGCAGTTTTTATCAACCAATCTGTTTCAACGAGGCGATTAACCACACTTGGATTGCAGCTTGATTTTATGCAAAGATCTTTGATGGCAATGGGGTGGTGCAGGTGAAGTTGTTCAAAGATGCGGGTTTGTTGAGGGCTGAATTTCTTCGTTGCTGAGGATATGTGGAATTTGTCGCTAAAATCCACGATGAAAACTTTGGGGGTTGTCGCCCCAGATCGTACCCAGGCGGGAACTACTGCCTGAAGTACCTGCCCCCAACCGCATAAATAATAATCCGCTATCCATTTGGTGAATTCCAACAAATGCGTTGAAACCAAAGGTTCTTCATCCATGATTGCAAAGATTGATTTTAATTTGGGATCAGATGGAATATGCCTAGTTTCTACGCAAAATCCAATGGTTGGCTTATTGCCTTTACCCAAAGGTACCCTCACCCGTTTGCCTTTGGAGATTAAATTAAAAAGGTCGGTGGGGATGAGGTACGAAAAAGGTTTTCTTAACGGACGATCGAACACGATGTCTGCAACAAAAACCAGATCGTCTTGGACTGGGTTGTCCATGTAAAAATAAAAACCTGCGGTGCCTGAGTTATAGATAACAAAGGCATTCTCTCAAATATTTGTATTAAGGCAAACACCGCAGCAAAAGATTTTGATTGGAACCACAATTAAATCGAAATATCAGAACCATGTAAAGTATGAGTTTCAGCACGATTGAGGTCTGCCAATTTTTGTCTTTTTACTTTATCAAGGGCAACAAAAGAGTCGGATTCAGAATCGTAACCTATGACTTCACCAGTTTCTAGCTGGTATACCCATGAGTGAACTCGAAGTTGGTTTTTATCTAAGGCATCTTTAACAGAAGGATAGGTCTTTAAGTTTTTAACTTGTTGCAATACATTTCGTTCGATGGTGTAATTTAAAAGCTTATCGCCTGATAATTCCTTTAATTTCGATTCAACATCTTCGGCAATAGGAGTTGCATAGTTTAGCCATTTGGTTACCGCGGGCATTGCATCATCGTTGGATAAACCCATAATGCTTTGAATAAGTCCATTCATTGCGCCACACTTGGAATGTCCGCAAAGAATAATGTCACGGATGCCTAGATGTTTAATGGCATATTCGACAGTAGCTTCTTCAGCGCCTGAAAACTGGTTATGTGGGGGGACTAAATTTCCTGCATTTCGGAGAATAAATAGCTCGCCTGGTTCGGTCTGGGTTAGAAGGTTAGGGTTAATTCTGGAGTCCGAGCAAGTTATAAACAAGGCAAGAGGGCTTTGACCTTTGCCTAGTTTTTGAAAAAGTTCCTCTTTT
This sequence comes from uncultured Planctomycetaceae bacterium, assembly GCA_937888715.1. Taxonomy (GTDB): domain Bacteria; phylum Planctomycetota; class Planctomycetia; order Gemmatales; family Gemmataceae; genus UBA969. The sequence continues at coordinate 6,128 of CALARU010000082.1, forward strand.
TCAGCAAAAACGCGTTTTTGGAAAGCTTCAACACCTTGTATAATTCTTGTCATTATGGTGAATCCTAATTATAAATAGACTAAGTTGTTGATAATCAAACTTTATAGTAATTATTAGTAAAGCTTTTCAAGGAAAGTGACAACAATAAAATAAATAAATGTTAAATATAAATATGTTGTGCAGAAAATGATAATAGCTTACTTTAAAAAAATTATAGACAGTACAAAAAGGTTCAAAAGGTATTAGGAATGAGTGATCAAATTTTAAACTGCCCACCTCAAGAAGAGCTTAGAAAATGTGTTTATAATCAGTTATCTGCGAATGAAATTGAGGCTGTCAAGTCGCATGTGAAAACGTGCCCCAAGTGCAGGGTTTCTTTTACTACCATTCTTAAAGAAAAAGTCGGTCAAGAGAACCAAGGGATTGGGCCAATACCACCTGGAACCAAAGCGGATGCAATTTCTGCCTCTAGTGCCCCTGTTGCAGCGGTGCAAAAGTTGGAAAATGCACCGCAACCAAAAATAGATCAACCTTTGTATTCGACCCTGCAAAAAGTAATAACTCCCCAATTAAAACCAGCGTATCCATTTCTTGAACCCCCGACTAAACCCGGTGGTATTGGTTGTTTGGGTGATTATGAGTTGATTCGTGTTCTAGGTGAAGGTGGTATGGGGATTGTTTTTGAAGCCGACGATAAAAGATTAGGTAGAAAAGTTGCTTTAAAAGTGCTTCGACCTGAATTAACTGATGAATCATTTCGCCAAAGATTCGAGCGAGAAGGAAAAATTTCCAGCAGTATACAAGATGATAACATTTGCTTGGTGTATCAGGTTGGTGTTCATAATTCCGTTTCCTATATGGCGATGGAGTTCTTAAAAGGTGAAGACCTTGACGCGAAATTGAAAAGGGATGGATGGTTGCCAATTCCTGTAGTATTTAAAATTGCCAAACAAATGGCTTTGGGTCTTGCAGTAGCGCACGAGAAAAAATTGATCCATCGGGATATCAAGCCTGCCAATGTATGGCTTGAAGCTGGTGGTCCGGGTAGTGATTTTAAAAGGGTGAAGATATTGGACTTCGGGCTTGCAAAGTCGACCGAAGTGGAAAGTACACTAACTGCAAAAGGGATGATAGTTGGCACCCCTAATTACATGGCGCCCGAGCAGATTTGCGGCGAACCCTTGGACGAAAGGGCTGATTTGTTTAGTTTGGGTTGTGTTATGTATCGTATGTTATCTGGTAAAATTCCATTTGAAAAAGAAAACACTTTGGCTGTACTTCATGCTGTGGTTGAATCTGAAATTCCAGCACTTAAGGACTTGGACCAAAAGCTTCCAAAAGAAGTTTACGGACTGATGACCAAGTTGCTTTCGAAGAATCCCGCTGATAGGCCAGCCACAGCAAGAAAAGTTGTGTCCATGATTGAAGCTATTGAAAGTAGTGGGCTGGAAAACCAAAGCAGCAAAGCTTTGAGTTCGATGCTGTTCAAGGCTCCTGCAATTCAAATGCAAAAAAAATCAAAGATCCCCGTGGGTGCAATTATCGGAGCGGGTGCTATTTTGGTTGCTGCTATAATTGGAGTTATACTTTTGGTTTCTAAGTTTTTCGACGGCGCAAAAAATTAGAGCCGCGCTAGTTCCTTGAGTCGATTTTTTATTTTAACTATTTCTTAAACTTTTGAGATAACCTGTGATTGAATATGACCGTTATAGTTGGTGGAGAGTTATTTTTTCGTTTGAAGGGTCAGTGCTTCCGCATGTTTTGGGACGGGTTGGCCTTTTAACCACATTTAGTATTTTGGTTTGCGGAGCTAATGATTATGTACTTAAAATTTTCGATGAGAGACTTCCGAAACTAAACCCTATTGGTCATACCATCCTGGGCACATCCCTTGGCTTGCTTATTGTTTTTCGAACAAATTCATCCAATGCGCGTTATTGGGAAGGGCGATCGCATTGGGGAATGATGGTAAATACTTGCCGTAGTTTGGCTCGGATGGCAAAAATATATGGATCCAGTGCGAGTGAGTTTTCTACGATGCTGACTGCATACGTTGTGTGTGTTAAAGAAAATTTGCGTGGAACAAAAAACTTTAATATGCTTTCTTCGTTGTTGAATGGCAGACAATACGAGAAAATGATCGCTGCAAATAACCCCCCTTCGATGATTGCAACTTATCTAAGTGCTTTAGTTAAAAAAGAAATAGATAAGGGGGAGATTCCGATTCAAATTGTTGAGCGCATGGAAGAACAAGTGGTAAAGTTGCTGGATGCTCAAGGTGGGTGCGAAAAAATTCTAAAGACTCCTTTGCCTTTTGTTTATGCCTCGCTAATCAAGCAGGTGTTGTTTGTGTATCTTTATAGCCTCCCCTTTGCATTGGCAACCGATATGGACTGGGCAACACCTTTGGTTGTAGCTGTGGTTGGTTTCGGTATGTTTGGGATTGAAGAGGCGGGGGTAGAAATTGAAAATCCATTTGGAATGCAATTGAACGATTTGCCTCTCGAAAAAATCTGCGAGACTATTTCTAAGGATGTTGCTGATATTGCCAAATCGTAGGGTTTAGTTTTGCAAATCTTCCCAAAGGCTTTCTCTTAATTCTGTAGGAAGGTTTTGGGATTCTGCTAAGAATTGGTTTGAAGATAGGGAGAATTTTGCAGGAGTTCTTCCATCTTTAAGAATTATTTTTGCTTCTTCATCAAGAAAAAAACGAATCCAAAGAGAATTCCCCAAGGATAGATCTTCGGGCCTTTTCGTGGTAAGGTCGCAAGGAATACTCTTGTTTAAAATCAACCTTAGATTGTCTCCCCGAAAATCCTTGAGAGAAAAGGCAGAACTATTAACCGTATGCGGTGGGCTTTGCGGGTCTAAAAGGAATGCTGCTTGTAGAGTATTTGCTTCCGGTATAAGTCGATTATAAACATTCAATTCGTTTTGCATAATCTTAGGGTCGGCAATTTTTGTGAGCCTGAATATTTCTTGAACCCGAAACCATAAGGTTTGTCTGTTTTCAAAAACAAGTGAAATAGAAGAGCCCAGTCTGACCTTTCGATATTTTTCGATGTAACGGATATGGCTTTCAAAGAATTTTTTTCGTTGGGATTCAAAATCATCCAAAGGAAGAATATCTTTTAATTCCAACTTTTGCATAAGCAATAGCCTTTTACTTATTAGGGAAACCGCTAGTTTTAGACTCTTCTTGCAATAAAGGTTTGTTTGCATCAATACCAAACCATAAGGCCGAACCAACCATGTAAACAAGGCCAAACATGATTAAATTGAATTGGTAGCCACTGAGTTGAGCTGCTGCTAATTCATTACCAATTAATTTGGTGGAATTATTAATAGCGTTTTCAATGCAGAAACTTGTTTTAGACCACTCGAGGATTTTTCCAGTTAAAATTGTTACAACAAACCCACCTAAATTTCCGATCATATTCATGGTACCAGAAACGATTGCGGCATGTTTTTGACCAATATCCTGACAAGTGGCCCAAGTGGCCCCCATGGTTAAATCGTTGCAAAATCCTGCAAAAGCAATGCTGATGGCAAAGAACATTGCGTCTTTCTGATTCAGAAAATAAAGCGCTGAAAAATAGCACAATCCGCAAGCGATATTTCCAAAAACTGCAGGGGTTCGTCTGGCCCAAGTTCTTGATTTTCCTTGTCTTAAAAACCAGTCGGTTGCAAAGCCACCGATAAAACATCCAAAGGCCCCTAAAAGCAGTGGGCCACCTTTATAAAGTGCGCCAAGCCAATCATCAGACTTTACCTGAAATTGTTCGCTCATAATTGCAGGCAAATAGTTAAGATTGAAATACCATCCGAAATTTAAGCAGAAGTACATCGCACATAAAAACACCATGTTCCTGCTAGCAAAAAGTTTTCCCCATGGAATTTTGGCGTGAGCTTGTTCAGTCTCACCAACTTTATCTTTTAGGATAAGTTCTTTTTCAGCATCATTCACCGCGGGGTGTTCATTGGGGTTATTTTTAAATATTCGTGCGAATGCGAAGCACCAAAGAAGGCCAACCACACCAAAGAAAAAGAAAACGATGCGCCATGAAATCTCAAGCTTGATAACGAAAATGAGCCAAAGTAAAGGAGTTAACCCACCCATGATGCGGGCAGATGTCCAGACTAATCCTTGTGCAAAACCTCTTTCGGTTACTGGGAGCCAGTTATGTAAGGCTCGGGTAATATTTGGGTATGCCCCGGCTTCGCCTATACCAAATAAAAACCGTACAACGATAAGCATGCCAAAGCCAAAGGTGAACCAAGTGCCAAAGGCAAGTCCTGCAAGACCAGAGATTGCGGTAAAGGCAGACCACCAAATGACAATTCGAATTAGCGTGGTTTTTGGGCCAAAAACATCTCCCAAATACCCTGTTGGTATTTCAAAAAGTGCATACGCCAGATTAAAGGCAGCCATGGCCCATGCCATCTGACTTATATCGGTAAAACCAAAGCTTTGTTGGATTTGTACTTGCGCATTGGGGAATGCTGCACGATCAAGGTAGGTGATCATGGAAAGAAAACAAACTAAGCTAAGAATCAGGTATCTGACCTTTGTTGGTTGCTGGTTTTCAGTATTCATATTTTTATAGATGCCATTTGGTTTAACTGTGGGGGCCGATTATTAGAAAACAAATGCACAATCAACTTTATGTAGATTGACAAGAAAAGTATTGTGCACGAAATCGCTAAAAAATTCACTATGAAAGTTAGTAAAAGAATAAAGCATTAGTTTCAATGGTAGATATGCTTTTGCTTAATCGTTATGGAGGGGCTAATTAGTCGGTTTGCGTAACTCTAGCTTCATGGATTTTTCTGTACCAACGATTGCGATAAGTAATTCTTCGTTGGTTTGAGGAAGAGGAAGTTGCACTAAAGGGCGCAGGCTTTTTGAATCGCTTATGCTAACAGATTTAGTACCCGGAATTTGAATGGGGGGCGAAGTCTCGCCCGGTTTTATCAGGTATGGGCGGTCTCGAAGTAATTGTCCGTTGAAAATGCTTTTTACCTGAACTAGCACCGGAATAGGAGTTTCGTTTTTAAAAGTAATGGGCGAGACTTTTGCAGGAGGCAATTGGCCCATAGTGATTAAAATAAGCAGGGATAAAGTTACAGATAAGATCAAAGAAGCCTCAGTTTATTTAAAGTAATGAGAACCTATAGAAAAAGACGCAAGAATGACGAGAACTTGCGTCTTTTCTTAAGTCTTTTCCCCGTATAGATTTATATTACTTCTCTCATTGGGGTTTCAGCGATTAAGTGTTGTGGCCTGCCCGTTTGATCGATTAGCGTGTGATACATCGGGTCAAGGCCGATGTTGTGGTAAAGGGTTGCAAATACCTCGCCAAAAGTAACAGGACGGTCTTTGGCATGTTCGCCCAGTCTATTGGTCGATCCAATAACCTGACCGGTTTTCATACCGCCACCAAACATAATTGCAGAGCTAACCTGAGGCCAGTGATCGCGGCCTGCATCTTTGTTGATTCGAGGGGTTCGACCAAATTCGCCCCATGCAATTACAGTAACATCATCAAGAATTCCGCGGTATTCGAGGTCATCCATTAAAGCTGTTAAGCCTTGATCAAGTTTTGGACCATGATCGCGAACGAGGTCGAAGTTTTTACTATGGGCATCCCATCTACCATATGAAAGGCTTACTACCCTGCAACCAGCTTCGACAAGCCTTCTTGCGGTAAGTAGATGATCATTAACCGTGGGCGCACCATCAAATTGGAATTTGTAAGGTTTGCCATCGCCATAACGGTCACGAACTTTGCTAGATTCTTTGTTAATATCTAAAGCATCGAGAAGTTTGCTGGAAGTTAGAACATCAAGGGCTTTTGATTGTGCAGAATCAAGGCCTTCGATATTGCCCCCATGGTCTAAGTTGCGTTTGAGATTATCAAAGCTTTTCAATAAAGATCGCCTATCCCCCAAGCTGGTAAGGTTAACATTTTTTATAAGGAGATCTTTCATGCCGGGACCTTCAGGCCTAAAGCATTTGTGAGCAGCTCCTAGGAATCCTGATGTACCTGGGTCTGACCAAGGCATATGCTTTGTATCAGCTGCAAGGCCAACAAAGGATGGTACGGAAGGATCAACAGGCCCTTGGATTTTGGCGGAAGCAGCGCCAATACTTGGTCTACCGCCAATTCCTGAAAGGGAATTTTTTACCCAGCCAGACATGCATTGCACCGCATCGTGGCCTCCTTGGGCGCCAACAATAGAGCGAACAACCACACAATTGTGCATTCTAGAGGCAATTAGAGGAAATGTTTCGCCAATTTGAATTCCAGGCACCGAGGTGGAAATAGGCTTGAATTCTCCTCGGATTTCAACAGGAGCATCAGGCTTTAAATCCCACATATCTTGATGGGGCGGCCCCCCACCCAAAAACACATTGATAATTGCTTTATGGCCTAAGCCACCGGATTTTAAATTGGTAGTATCAGTTTTGGCGGCTAAGATTTGGGATAATCCCAAGGTGTGCCCAGCAAAAGACATACCACCGATTTTAAGAAAATCTCTTCGTAACAAACCATCACAAAAATTACTTTTTTTACCGTATAAGGTTATCATGGGTCGCCCCTATTTCTTTTGCCTGCAAGGTGGGAATTACATATGACTATTAGATTAACCCATATCTATTATCATGTCAACGATTTAGAATGTTTAGTTAATTATTGATATATTTTGAATTTTGTCCTGCAAATGCTGTAATAATGACTAAAGCTATGCTGGGTCGTATATTAAATGCACCTATCTTAACAATTTGTATGATTTTTATCGGAACTAATTAGATTATGTTGACTGCCAGAATTATTCCTTGTTTAGATGTGGACCGAGGACGAGTTGTTAAAGGCGTTAACTTCTTGAATCTTCGTGATGCGGGCGACCCTGTCGAAGTTGCTAGAAAATACGAAGAACAAGGAGCCGATGAACTCGTTTTTCTTGATATTTCTGCAACTCATGAAGGCCGAACCATTATGCTCGATATTGTTAAGCGGGTTTCAGAACAAATCTTTATGCCTTTTACTGTTGGCGGGGGAATCCGATCGCTTGAAGATGCCACTACACTTATACAAGCAGGAGCAGAAAAAGTAAGCCTAAACTCTGCTGCTGTTAAAAACCCCGACATCATTCGTCAAATTTCTGGTAGGTTTGGCAGATGTGCCACGGTGGTTAATATTGACCCTAAGCGTGTCTTTAAAGATAATAAAGAAATATGGGAAGTTCACATCCAGGGTGGTAGGAAATCTACCGGCTTGGAAGCGGTGAGTTGGGCTCGGGAAGTCGAACGCCTTGGGGCAGGAGAAATAGTTTTAACTTCGATGGATGCAGATGGTACCAAAAATGGGTATGATATCGAAATGACACGGGCCGTTGCGGAAGCGGTTGGAATTCCTGTTGTAGCTAGCGGCGGTGCGGGTTCTCCCGAACACTTGAAGGAAGTTTTAACTATTGGAAAAGCTAATGCAGCCTTGGCCGCTAGTATCTTCCATTATAATGAGCATGGTATTCAAGATACTAAGAAGTTTCTAGCTAGTGCTGGTGTTCGTGTAAGATTAATTTAAATTCGATCTTTAATTTAAAGTATGGAGAGATAATTAATGGCATCTACTGATACAAGTTCCCACGCTAAAGAAGCAATTACAACTCCAGTTAGCGCACCTGTGCATGCCGTACCTGAGGCTACTAAAGAGCCCGAAGTAAATAAGATTTTTAGATTGGCCATGAAGCTTGAAGCCTCGGATGTTCATCTTAAAGTTGGTTGCCCGCCGATGATGCGAATACGCGGGGATATTACGCGCATGGAGATGCGCCCGCTTACCCAGCAAGATATGGAGAAGTTGTTGCTGCCTTTGCTCGAGCCTAAAAAGCGTAAAATTTTAGATGATGAGGGAGGCGTCGATTATTCTTATGTTATTGGTGCGGATGAGTGCAGATTCCGCGTAAGCCTTTTCAGGCAGAGAGGCCGGCTTTCTTTGGTGGCACGAAGAGTCAACAACTCTATTCCTAGTTTTAAATCTTTGGGATTACCCCCAATTATTGAGAAGCTATGTAAATTTGGTGAGGGACTGGTTATTGTTGCTGGGGTAACGGGAAGTGGAAAAAGTACTTCAATCGCTGCAATGCTTGATTATGTTGCAGAAGCAGAACCTTTGCACATTTTAACTTGCGAAGACCCGATTGAATTTACTTTTAATGATAAGAAATCCTATTTTAACCAGCGTGAAATTGGCCTTGATTGCATCGATTGGCACAAAGCCCTTAAAGATGCTGTTCGACAAGATCCTGATGTTATTCTTGTGGGCGAGTTGCGCGATGTAGAAACTTTCGAAGCTGCAATTCATGCTGCAGAAACAGGCCACTTGGTTTTTGGAACTATCCACGCGGCTTCATCAGGCACTACCATCAATCGTATCCTCGACCTCTTCCCACCTGAAAAACATAGCGCAATCAGGCAAGGTCTTGCTAATAATCTTAAAGCGGTCATTGCTCAAAAATTAGTTAAAGGCCTGAAGAAGGGCCGAGTTCCAACCAATGAGATCATGATCGTGAATCCGACAATTCGTAAATTGATCATCGAGGCCGAAGATAGCAAGATTCCCGATGCGATTCGAATTGGATACCAAGAAGGCATGATGGACTTTACCGAAAGCCTAAGGCAGCTTGTTGAAAATGGGGATATCGACAAAGCGACTGCACTTGAGTATGCACCGAACCCAGAACAGTTGAAAATGGCATTTAAAGGAATTCGGGTTGCTGCACCTGGGATTCTATAAACAGATTTTTATACTTTGGCCAATAATACCGCTCAGCCCGTTAGTTTTGGCTTAGAGAATTTTAACTGATGATTGATACTTCGAATATGATCCAACTTTGGGCCAGCCCTTTCCCAAGGGGTGAAGGCTTTTATTTTGACCTTTATTCCATCGGGTTCTTCATCGCTATTTATACTGCTTGGATTCATTCTTCCGCATGGGTTGATGAAGATTCCTCCGATGTTGGGTTGGATGCAAGTTTCTGGAATATGATTGTTATTTGCGGAGCATTTGTTGGCGGATTGGTGTTTTGGAGTTCTCCCAAACCTATATTGTCTTTTGCAGGATTGATTTTAGGCGCTTTCGTGCCGGTTGGTGTCTATATAACCACCCGAAACGCTGCAGTGCCCGAAGATAAAAAACTATTTACTCCTGACCACTTAAAATCTCTCGCTGAAAAATACCTAAAAATTAGATTTGATTCCGAAGCCGTTAAAGAATCCAAAAATATTCCGATTCGATTTATCGGAAAAAGTTCAGACAAAAACAAACCGGGCGGTGATAACAAAATATCCCGGGTGGAGGAGTCCGAATACTATCAGGTTTCCCTTGAAGTTATTTATGAGGCTTTCCAAATGCGTGCTACGGATGTTCATTTGGAACCGGGTAAGGAAGAAATGTCGGTTCGGTTTCGTATCGATGGCATCATGAATCAGAGGGAACCCTTGACCAGGAAAACTGGAGATGCCATGGTTAATATTTTAAAGGTTCTTTCTAATCTTGATATTTCCGAGAAACGCAAGCCTCAGGACGGAAGCTTTTCTGCTGAGGTATTGGATCAACCCGATGACGATAACGACGAAGATGCTCCTAAAAAATCAAAGAAACCTACGGTTCTTGACTTCCGTGTTGCTACTGCGGGTAGTGTCGCTGGAGAAAAGATGGTGCTTAGAATTTTAGACGGTTCTAAATCAATGGGCAGTTTGAAAAAGCTTGGAATGCGTGACAAGTTGAAAGATCAAATAGAGGCAATTGTGAACCAGCCTCACGGGATGCTAATTGTTTGCGGACCCACCGGTGCTGGTAAAAGCACAACCCTTTATGCCTGCCTTTCCGAGATCGATCGTTTTCAGAAAAATGTTATTACGCTTGAAAACCCCGTCGAATACCAGATTGATAATGTAACACAGATCGAAATTAATCCTAAAGCAGGTAAAACTTTTGCTTCTGAACTGCGCAGCATCCTTAGGCAGGATCCTGACGTTATTTATGTTGGCGAAATTCGAGATAAGGAAACTGCTGAAATTTCATGTCAGGCTGCGCAAACAGGGCATATGGTTTTTACTACTGTTCATGCAAACGATTCTGTTACCGCTTTTGGAAGGCTTCTTGACCTAGGGGTTGCCCCTTTTATGATTGCAAATTCGGTAAGTGCAATTTTGTCTCAGAGGTTAGTGCGGATACTTTGTCCTAAATGCAAAGTGAAATATAGGCCGAATCCTGAAATCCTTAAAAAGTTTAATCTTTCTCCAGATAAATATGAGTTCTTTTACAAATCTAAATCCGAAGTCAAGCCCGATGAAAAGGACGATTCTCCTCCATGTAAAAATTGTAGTGGTACGGGTTTTCGCGGTCGCTCCGGTGTTTACGAGTTGCTTGTGCTTAATGAAAATATCAAAAATCTAATCCGCGATAATCCCAGTATTGGAGCGATCAGAGAAGAAGCTGTTAGAACAGGAATGAAATACCTGCAAGAAGATGGCCTTCGCCAGGTTGTTGCAGGAAACACCTCGATTCAGGAAATTTTAAGAGTTTGTAAGTGAATTCTTTTTCTGGGTCTTAATATTGGTAGGGATCAGATGCTGCTTTTTACGACTTTTTTATTGATGCTGGTTGTTTCTTATGCCTTTTATCAAGAGGGGCTGTTTGTTGCTTTTTGTAATTTTGTGAACATGTTATTGGCGTTTGTTTTTGTCATAGGGTTCTATGAGCCATCTGCTGAATTTCTTGAAATTCATTTGAAGGATAGTATCTTGGATGGGTTTGAAGATGCCATCGCCATGGTGGGTATATTTTTAGCTTCTTTCGGGACTTTAAAAATTATTGCCCTGCAGTTGGCCCCTTCTGAGATTTCTTATCAGCATTTGGTGCACAATCTTGGCGGAGCCATGGTCGGCCTTTTTGCAGGCTATTTTGTTTCCGGGTTTCTTTGGTGCGTAATGCAGACCTTGCCTTGGCAGGAAAAATTCATGGGTTTTGATGCACGGTCTACAAAAAAAAGTGCTTCCTCAGCTTTTCTTAGGCCAGACCGCGTTTGGGTTGCTTCAATGCGTAAATTTTCGAAAGGTGCTTTTAAAACAAATAAAATATTCGACTATAGCGCTTCTTTTGAGCTTCGTTATCAGCGCTACCGTCGAGTCGCTGCAGGCTTGGAAAACCCTCAGATTTATCTTGGTGATATTGATTTCAACACCATCGAAGAAATCCCGTAACGCATGGCAACGTACTCAATGTTTTGCGCCTTGCCTTAGATTGGCGCCAGTATTTTTCTTAGGCTAACTTGTTTGTTTGCTATTAAACCCTGCCGTTTTCAACGGTATTTA
>CALARU010000083.1 GCA_937888715.1 uncultured Planctomycetaceae bacterium
GTTAATCCGTTCGATTCCAAGAACAAGCCAACTTCTGCGCAATCTGTGAAATTTAAATCGGTTCGCTCATCGTTTGATCAAAAGGGTCTGCCCGCCTCGGCGACCATCGATAGCGACAAGAAATCTTCGTGGGCGATTGACCCGCAATTTGGCAAGGATCATCAGGCTGTTTACGAATTGGAGAAGCCTCTTGATCTTCCCCACGGTGCAGAATGGATCATCACTTTAAATTTCAACGGGAACAATCAGCACAACCTAGGAAAATTAAGAGTCACTTTTTCCTCGATGGATAAACCCGCACTTGCGGTGCTTCCCGTACCCGAGAAAACTCAGGCCGCACTGGAAAAACTTAAAACCAATCAAAAGCTTACTGCAGCAGAAATGACTGATTTAGGCATGTGGTATCGCACCAAGGATGCGGATTGGCAAAAGCTGAACAAGGCAGTTGATGATTTCGCTGCGAAAGAGCCCAAGCCAAAACTGGTGAAAGCTCTTATTGCAAGTGAGGGAGTTCCAGCGGTCAGGCTGCATACTCAGGGGGCGGATTTTTACGACCCTGTTCATGTTTTAAAACGAGGCGATCTCAATCAGAAAGTTTCGGTTGCCTCTATTGGCTTCCCGCAAGTTCTGATGAAATCCAATGACGCTGAAAAACATTGGCTCGCCAAGGCCCCCGAAGGTAGCAAAACTTCTTATAGAAGAAAAAGCCTGGCTGAATGGATCACTGATACAGAACAGGGTGCGGGGATGTTGCTTGCGAGAGTTATAGTTAACCGGGTTTGGCATTATCACTTTGGCAGGGGCATTGTTGCGACCCCCAGCGATTTTGGCGTGCAGGGTGATAAACCTTCCAACCCAGAGTTGCTCGATTGGCTCGCTTCCGAGTTTATACGCAAGGGCTGGAAACTCAAGGAGCTTCACAAGCTGATCATGACCAGCGCTGCTTACATGCAATCTTCAAGTGTGGATGAACCCAGACTGTTGAAGGATCGCGAAAACAATCTCGTTTGGCATTTTCAATCCCGCAGGTTGGAAGCTGAGGTAATCAGGGATTCCTTATTGGCTGTTTCGGGAACTCTTGATGCAACGCCCTTTGGCCCAGGCACTCTTGATCTAAATCACAAGCGCAGAAGTATTTATTTCTTTGTGAAACGCAGCAAGCTGATTCCCATGATGATGCTTTTCGATGCACCCGATTCACTACAAGATCTCGCCATGAGACCCTCTACTACTATCGCACCCCAAGCCCTGCTGCTGATGAATAGCAGCATTGTGCGAGGCTATGCAGATGCACTGGCTATTAAGGTTTTAAAGGATGCGGGCACAGGGGTCGAGGCTCAGATTAATCGAGCTTATCAACTCGTGTTATCCAGAAATCCAAAGCCCCTCGAATTAAAAGAAGGTGTTGAGTTTCTCAAAGAGCAAGAAGGGTTTTATAAGGCGGATAAAAAACCCGAGTCACTCGCATTGGCTGATTTTTGCCAGGCTTTGTTCAGCCTTAATGAGTTCGTTTTCCTCGATTAATTAGGATTATTTCATGCCATTCAATAACATCCCTCATTTCAATGCGAACCCAAGTTTCGTGCGCAGGCGCGATTTTCTGAGCCGTACCGGTCAAGGCATCGGCATGCTCGCCCTCGCCAACCTTCTCCAAGATAACGAAGCAAAAGCTGCGCCTGATCTTTCCCTAAACCCACTCGCACCCAGACAGGGAAACTTCCCATCGAAGGCCAAGTCGGTAATCTGGTTGTTCATGAATGGCGGGCAAAGCCAGGTTGACACTTGGGATTACAAACCCGCACTTGCAAAATACGATGGGCAAGATCTTAAAGGCTTCGATAAGTTTACCGGTTTCTTTTCAGGGGAGGTCGGCCCCTTGATGAAGTCGCCCTTCAAGTTTGAACAAAAAGGCAAGTCTGGAAGCTGGGTTCCCGAGATCTTCCCCAACATGGTGGATCATGTGGACGACATGGCGTTCATTCATTCGTGCTTTACCGAGACCAATAATCATTCGCCTGCATTGTTCCAAATCAACACGGGTTTCAGCAGGATGGGTTTCCCCTGCGTTGGTTCATGGGTGACTTACGGCTTAGGTTCGGTAAGCCAAAACCTGCCCGCTTTTGTGGTGATGTATGATACGCTGGGAAGGGGGCTGCCCAAAGGCCATGCTTCCAATTGGGGCGCTGGTTTTCTGCCAGGCATTTTCCAAGGCACTGCTTTGAATCCGCAGGGCCAGGCGATTGATAATCTTTCCCGCCTGCCTCACATGAATGAAAAAGAACAGCGCAACCAACTTGACTTGGTCACTAGGCTGAACAGGCTTCATCAGGAAGAAGCGCCACATGAAGCTGCACTTGCTGCAAGGATCGAAAGTTTTGAATTGGCTTACCGCATGCAGATGTCTGCACCCGAAGCATTCGATATTGATTTAGAACCCGAGCGTATTCGCAAAATGTATGGGCTTGACAATAAGAAGTGTTCTCATTTTGCAAGGCAGGCACTGGTCGCACGAAGGCTGGTCGAGCGGGGTTCGCGCTTTGTGCAAATCTACTCAGGCGGTATGGAAAACGAACGAAGTTGGGATGGGCACCGCGATATTGAAGGCAATCATAGGCAGTTTGCAGGCGAAACCGACCAACCCATCGGCGCACTGCTTACCGATCTTAAACAACGCGGGCTCCTTGATTCCACCCTTGTCATCTGTTGTGGCGAGTTTGGGCGATTGCCAATCGTTCAGAAAACAAAGGATAAAAACTTCATGGGTCGTGATCACAATCCCCATGCGTTCACCACATGGATGGCGGGCGGCGGGGTCAAGGGTGGCACCCATTATGGCGAGACCGATGAGGTTGGATTTAAAGCTGCGGTCAACAGAGTAAGTGTCAACGATTTGCATGCGACCATCCTGCAACTTTTGGGAATCGATCACACGAAGCTTACTTATCGTTATAATGGCAGGGATTTCCGCCTGACTGATGTTGCGGGCAATGTGGTGAAAGAAATCATTGCATAATCTTATTTCAAGTAAATTAGAAAGCCCAACTCCTCATGTTTAAAAATGTCTTGCTGGTTGAATGTCAGGATACCCCGGGCTTGGTGCATGGCATCACAGGGGTATTATTCAAACATAAATTGAACATCACGATGAATCAGGAATTTGTGGAGTCGGACCGATTTTTCATGCGCACGGAATTCGAGGGCCCACCGGTAGGCTCACCTTTGATCGCAGAACTTGAAACCATTCTGCCCCAAGGCGCAATCATTAGGCTGGGTGAACAACGCCCCAAAACCATTCTGATCATGGTATCCCACGAATCCCATTGCTTGGGCGACATTTTAATCAGGCATGAGTTCAAGCAATTACCCGTGCGCATTCTTGGGGTGATCAGTAATCACACTTCACTGCAAAACCTTGTCAACAAGTTTGATCTTCCCTTTCATTTTGTCTCGCATGAAAATCTGACCCGCGAAGAGCATGAGGCTAAAATACTAACCTTGATCGAATCGATAGCCCCTGATTATGTCGTACTTGCAAAGTACATGCGAGTGTTGACTCCTGGCTTTGTTAACCGCTTTAATGGCAAAATGATCAACATCCATCATTCATTTCTGCCTGCATTCATCGGTGCTAAACCCTATCAGCAGGCTTTTGATCGTGGTGTTAAAGTGATTGGAGCAACTGCTCACTTTGTTACTGAAGAACTTGATGATGGCCCGATCATTGTGCAACAGGTGATTAATGTTAATCACACTGCGAACGCCCAAACCATGGCGCAATCGGGCAAAGATGTGGAACAGATTGTATTATCGAAGGCCCTGAAGTTACTTTGCGAAGATCGCATTTTCCTTGCAGGTAATCGCACCATCATCTTTGATTAAAAAAAGAAGCTCGGATTTCTCCGAGCTTCTCTTTTTTAATCCCAAGCGCTTCGAATTACTTCTTAGCTGCTGGCATAATTACTGCATCAATCACATGGATTACACCATTGCTGCATTGAATGTCAGTCGTCACTACCTTGGCTTTGTCCACCATTACGCCTGCATCACTAACGCTAATCTTGAACGACGCACCGTTGACGGTCTTTGCAGACTTCAACTTTACAGCATCCTTGGCTTCCACTTTGCCTGCTACCACATGATAGGTCAGAATTCCAGCAAGCTTTGCCTTATTTTCTGGCTTAAGAAGTTCTTCTACAGTGCCTTTAGGCAACTTGGCGAATGCTTCATCTGTTGGAGCAAACACAGTGAACGGACCCTTGCCCTTGAGGGTTTCGATCAAATCTGCAGCCTTAAGAGCTGCTGCCAAGGTTTTGAAACTTCCTGCTTCTACTGCGGTATCTACGATATCTTTTTCTGCAGCTGCTGCAAAAATATTTGCAACCATAAATGCAGATGCTACTACGAAAGCGCCTAATCTGAATAAACTCATAACAATACTCCATGAAAGTAAAATCGACAAGCATCACTTATCGAAAGATTGAGGAAAAAACTCCAAGAATGCTTCAAAGCCAAAATTAGATTTGATACCGCACTCTTGCCAACTCTAAACTATCAATAGGCAACTGTTATCCCGGCAACAAAACAGATTCCAATAATTTTTCAAATTATTTTGATTTTGTTGATTATGCTTAGTTATCCCTTTAAAATTGTAATCTAGTCTTTACTTATTTTTGAAAGATTTTGAACATGAACGCATCACTCTTCTATTTTGTAACCTCCTATTTCCTTTTTGCCCTGCCTCAAGTCGAACCTAACAAGCCCAACATTGTATTCATCATGGCAGATGATCTTGGATATGGCGATTTGGGTTGCTATGGGCAGACGAAAATTCTTACACCGCGCATTGACTCCCTTGCAAAGGATGGGATGCGGTTTACCAATTACTATGCGGGGTGTACGGTTTGCGCCCCTAGCAGGTGCGTGTTGATGACGGGTAAACATATGGGGCATTGCACGGTGCGTGGCAATGGGGGTGGGCTTAGCCAATCGCTTAGGCCGGAAGATGTCACGGTTGCGAAATTGCTTCAGAAGAGTGGTTATAAAACCGGATTGTTTGGAAAATGGGGCTTGGGCGATGAGGGGATAGCAATGGTTGGCAGCCCTATCAGGCAGGGATTTGATGAATTCTATGGGTACTTAAACCAACATCATGCACACAACTACTGGCCCACTTTTTTGATAAAAGGTGAAGCTAGGGTGCAATTAAATAATGAAGTAAAGCCTATTGGTAAAGATGGGGGTGGGGTTGCAACCAAGAAGGTTGATTACGCACCTGATTTAATTCTTCAACAATCCCTTGATTTCATCAGCAAGAACAAGAAGGAGCCTTTCTTCCTTTATTTTTCAACTACATTGCCTCATGCCAACAATGAAGCAACCAAGGAAACCGGAGATGGTTGCGAAGTGCCAGACCTTGGAATTTATAAAGACAAAGATTGGACGAAACAAAATAAAGCACAAGCTGCGATGATCACTTACCTCGATACCCAGGTTGGAAAAATCTTAGATCATTTGAAAGACCAAGGGCTAGAGCAACATACTCTTGTCTTTTTCACCTCGGATAACGGGCCCCATAAAGAAGGAGGCAATAACTCTGACTTCTTTAACGCATCGGGTAGCCTTAACGGCATCAAACGATCTCTTCACGATGGAGGTATTCGGGTACCCATGATTGTTCGCTGGCCTGGAAAAATCCCAAAGGAAACCATCTCTGCCCATATCTCTTATCATGGCGATATTCTTTCTACCGCTTGCGACCTAGCACAATTAGAAACTCCAAAGGGGCTTGATAGTATCAGCATGAAACCCGCGCTGCTGGCCCAAGAAAGGTTACAAAAAAAACATGAGTACCTTTATTGGGAGTTTTATGAGGGCAAAGGTGCCCGCGCAATTCGTATGAACAATTGGAAAGGGGTGATGAACCCTTTTAATCAAAAACAGATGGAAGTTTACGATCTTGATAAAGATGCAGAAGAAAAAACCAACCTTGCAGCAAAAGTTCCAGAGATAACGGCCCTTTTACTTAAAGCAATGAAGGAAGCTCACAAAGATTCAAAAGACTGGCCAAATCCGGGTTCCCTCAAAAAATAAAATTTCTTTTCCCGATTTCTATAGCTCTAAACGACATTAAAAAAAGATTTCTATCCTGCTGGGCTTTTCATTATGAAAAGTCAGGTTAGGATGCCTACACATTCTTTTCTATTTTTAGGGAAATCTTTTGTAGGAGTGCTCGAATAATCTATGCGGATTAGTGGAGGGGCGGAATTCATTCTTTAAAGGGGGAATAGCTATGTTTGATCTTGCTGAAATAATGAAGTCGCAATTATCGCTTTTTTCTAAGGGTAAAATCAAAATCCATGAAAGCGAGATCCTTACCGATTTGGTCGAACAGATTATCAAAGCCCATGGGCGCGATTCCTGGGTCGAATCAGGCTTTCCGGGTTTGAAACAACTTTCAGTTGAAGATGCGCTTAAGTACCTCTCGGGTGAAAGCTTCAAGTTAAACGATAAATTCCTTAAGGCGGATGATGTTGAAATAGGCATGTTTGTGATCATGCACCATAGTAAATTCCCCAGGCAGCACCTTTGGGGGCAGTCGTACAGAATTGCGGGTATTGAGTTCCCCTATGTTTTGCTCGAACCTGCGGTGAAATCACTAAATGATCAAGAAATGCTGGTTACGGAGTTCAGCAAGGTGGCTTTGAGAAAATGCTCTGAAGCGTACTTCCAGGCCCAAAGAAATGGCAATAAGTCAGATAAGGCTGAGAAAAAGGGATATGTTTCCGACGATTTATCCCTGCCTTTCTAGCAATTTCAGAGAATTCCTGTTTTTGTGGAAATAATTTCAGTCGAGCTACGAATAAATATTATAAGTCCCGTTTCAACTTCAAGGAGGTTTTCATGGCTATTCATTATGCAAGCGCGATTCACCCAAACGCAGCTCAAAATATGAAGTCTTTGATTGCCTCTAGGTATAGAGTCTTTGCAAGTCTTAAACGCAAACCCATGTTTGCCTATGTTCATTCCAGTTAAAGTTTCTAACTGCTAGCAATCCAATAATCTTGTGGTTCAAACTTGGTTTTTAACAAAACCTATAGCGTTTGTTTCACTTCGTTTGTGTTCCTAAATACCGGTTTTTTTAAAGTGCTTGAAGGGCCTATTGATTGGCACACGAGGAGCGTACCCCCCCCGCCTTCAAAACTTTTCCCCAAATAGGAAATCGCAATACAGTCATGGTAATGGCACACGAGGGTTATTAATCCCTCACCTTTAATTTAGCCGCTAACTTCTTATTCCGGAGGTTTCAATATGTATGCATCTGCTTCCAACAATGCCGATAAATACCCTCTTAATGTTCTTACCCTTAAGATGTATGCGCATCTTGATAAACAGAATAATGAGTCGGCACGGAAAACTCTCGATGACATCATTTGCCTGCTTACTCCGGCTGCCAAGGGGTATATTTACACCCAAATTCACAAACCTTATCTGTTGGAATTTGAGGGCGAGATTTTAAATGATTTATGGATGGCGCTTTGGCAGAACGCAAACCGGCCCTCAATGCGTTGGGATCTTTCCAAAGGCGCAGTCTTCCAAACTTGGGCCATCAGTATTCTTCATAATAAAATCAGGGACCGGTTACGGAAGGAAAAACGCCAAAATCGCATGATCTATATGGCAACCATCAAAGATGATACTAAAGGAATGGAACTGACATTCACCGATCCCGAACCGATGGTACTGGATCAACTCATCAGCATGGAAACTACTGAAAGAGTACGCAATGCGATTAAGAAGATGCCCGCAAAATATCGCGAAATCTTTAGGCTAAAGCATATCGATCGCATGAAATCACGCGACATTTACCTACAAACCGGCATTTCAGAAAGTACGGTCTGCAAACGACTTAAGAAAGGAGAAAAGCTTCTTCTAGACCTGCTTCAAAACCAGTGGGACTAACTTATTTCGCTTTTTTTGATTTATTTTGAGCCCAAACGGAAATATTCCCGCACTACCTTCGAATAATACCTAGGTAAGG
>CALARU010000084.1 GCA_937888715.1 uncultured Planctomycetaceae bacterium
TGCCCTTGGTTTTTCCTGATGCATCTTTAATGAGTAGCACGGGAACAGCATGGTCTGATGGGCCAAGGATTTTGTTTTCAGCTTTTAACTTAACGACATCGGCCTCTTTGTTAGTCCTGCGATTTACTGCAAAAGTAGCCTTGCCCTCGCCCCATGATAATTCAGCGGGCATCAAGTTCTTAAAGGCGTTCTCTCCTACAAGGGCAACTTTGTCTATGAGCTTGGCGGTGTATTCATCGATGAGTTTATTGTTTTCATCGTTTAGAAAATACATGGTGCGGAGGTTGGTACCAACGACCGGGCCACAATGCGTATGCGAGCAGGCAAGGCTGATGGCATCGTTGGCAAGGCCAAGAGATTTTGCAAGTTTCTGACGGATGGCGTTAGAAGTGGGTTGATCAATTCCCACGAGATCGAGGGTGATGAGCAGGCAGCGGTTTTTGGAGCCATCCTCGATTGCGATGGCCTTGGCGAAAAGATCATGAACCTTGCCTTCAGAAACCTTATCGCGACCACCGTAACCCGACATCCACATGTTTTTTTCGGGCGTGATGACGATGGAGGCAAGCCCTGCTTTCCAAGTGGTTTTTTCCTGTGCGGGGGCATGATGAATCACTGTTACAAAAAGCACAACTAAAGCGAATAAGCGGAATTTCATTTTTCATGTTCCTAGAGTAATTGGACTAACGGATGGAATCGAGGTAAGCGAGAAGATCGGCCATTGCGGTTATGGAGATGTTTTTTTCAACACCTTCAGGCATGAAAGAAATCGCGGTGGAGCGCATCTCTTCGATGTTATTGCGCAGGATGGTTTCATTTTGATGATCGGCTTTCCAGAGTGTAAGGCTGTTGGCAGACTCGGAGGCAATCATGCCTGTGATGATTTTGCCTGAAGTCATGGTGACAACATAAGTGACAAAGGCTGGTTTCACTTCTCTGTTGGGGTCGATGATATTAAGGAGAATGGATTCAAGGCCCCTGCTGCGAGCAGCGGAAAGATCTGCACCAACGGATTTGCCCACACCCTCGAGTTGATGGCATGCGGAGCATTGCGTTTTGAAAACCTCTTTACCCCGGATTTTATCGCCCTGCGTTTCAAGGGCTTTCTTGTATTGATTGAACACCTCTAGCCTGCTGCTGGAAGAAACATCCACGAGTTTGGCAATCTTTTTTGCAAGGGGGGAATCTTTCTTTCCGCTAGCAAGTTTTAACCTGCCCAAATCAACCTCACTCTTGGGGATCTTCTTTGCAGTGATGGCATCAAGCAATAGCTCGGTGGAAGAATTTCGAGAGAGCAATGCCTCTAGCGCAGTAGCCTTGGCCTTAGGCCCCAAGCCAGGCCAGGCGCTGATCACAAGTAAAGCTGCATCGCTGCCTTCGTATTTTGCAAGGGCTTCGAGGGCAGCCTGATGAACCATCGGGGATTTAGAACTATCAAGCGATATCTTGAATAACTCCTGCGTATTTGCAAACTCTTGATTGGAAAGTAATTTTAAAGCAGAGGCTTGTGCGATGGGATTGGCCTTAGGATCTGCGAGAGATTTTCTGGCATCAAGAATCAATGATTCAAGAATGATTCCTGCTTTGCCTTCGACCGGGGTTCGCAGGGGGCTTTCAATCACTTCACGAATAAGGGTATTAGCAAGGGGCT
>CALARU010000085.1 GCA_937888715.1 uncultured Planctomycetaceae bacterium
CCCTTACCGTTAATAATTCTACAATCTCGACCAATACTGCAACCTTAAGTCGCGGTGGCGGCATCTTCAATAACTCCGGCGCCACCCTCACCGTTTCCAATTCCACCCTCTCGGGTAATTCTGCTGCCAATCAAGGCGGCGGCATCTACAACAGAAGCGGCAGCACCACACTCACCAATTCCACCCTCTCGGGCAATACTGCAGGTAGCTCCGGCGGCGGCATCTACAACAGAAGCGGCACCCTAAACGTCACCAATTCTACCCTCTCGGGCAATACTGCTGGTAGCTCCGGCGGCGGCATCTTCAATAACTCCGGCACCATCACACTTACCAATTCCACCCTCTCGGGCAATACTGCAGGTGGCTCCGGCGGCGGCATCAGCAACTTTGGCACTCTCAACATTGCCAACACCATCATCGCTAATAGTACGAATGGTGGAGATTACGCCGGCGGCGGCACCATCGGAACCAATACCAACAACCTTGTGGAAGATGGTACATTACCAGCAGGTACAAATAACAAAACCGGCGATCCCCGGCTTGGCCCCCTACAAAACAATGGCGGCCCCACCTTCACCATGGCCTTAGGTGCTGGCAGTGCTGCTATCGGTGCTGGTAATACAACCATTAGTAATACCGCCCCTATTAACGGCTTGGATCAGCGCGGAATCGCCCGCTCTTCCACCGCACCCAGCATCGGTGCCTATGAATATGTCGCTGCACCTAGCCCAACACCTACTCCTACACCTACTCCTACACCTACTCCTACGTCCACAGCACCCTTAGTCACATCAACGCCAGCATCTTCCTCTGGCGGATCCAGCACGGTCACTCTTTATGACCCTGTTACCGGGCAACCCATTGGCACTGCAGTTCCGTTCCCCGGATTCACTGGTGCCATCCATGTGGCATCTGGCGACTTCAACAACGATGGTGTTGCAGAAATCTTCGCAGCGGCAGGCTTCGGTGGTGGCCCTGCTATCGCAATCCTTGATTCCCAAACCGGCGAAGTCATGGTATCCTTCTTCGCTTTTGATCCAGCCTTCACTGGTGGAGTTTTCGTCGCAGTACAAGATGTGAACGGTGATGGCATCTTGGATATCATCGCAGGCGGTGGCCCTAGCGGTGGCCCTGAAGTTCGCATCTTCGATGGTACAAGCCTCAATGTTCTTCGATCCTTCTTCGCCTACGATCAATCTTTTACTGGCGGCGTCAGGGTTGCTACCCTCGACTTCAACAACGATGGCATCTTAGACATTGTTACCGGCGCAGGGCCAGGTGGCGCTCCCCATGTTAAAGTCTTTGATGGTGCTACCAACGCAATTATTAGCCAATGGTATGCCTACCCATTAACCTTTACCGGTGGCGTATTCGTCGCAGCAGGCGATATCGGCAACGATGGCAACATCGAAGTCGTCACCGGATCAGGCCAAGGTGGAGCACCCGTTGTTGCAGTTTGGGACCCTTACACTGGCGCATTACTTGCCCAGTTCATGGCCTATGCAGAAGACTTTACCGGTGGCGTTCGCGTTGGCATCAACGATGGCAACAGCGATGGCATTGCAGACATTCTCACCGGCGCAGGCCCAGGCGGCGGCCCTCATGTTAAAGCCTTTAACTTCCCAGCTTTGGATCTGCTGTTCTCGTTCTACAGCGGCGATGCAACCAACACCGGCGGGGTCTTTGTAAGCTAACAGAGGAGATGAGCTACTAGAAAAAAAGAAAAGGCCCATGGATACAGTCCATGGGCCTCTTCTTTTTACTGTTCAATTTCTTAACTCACCCCACAAACAGAAATCATCCAAGCCCACCTTCAATCTGGTCCCTGAGCTTGCCGAAGGGTCTACCTTCTTTCGGCTCTTAAGTCCCAAAGGGGCGAATTCTAATAGCCCGGGGTGGAAGCGGAGCGAAGCCCCGGGTAATAAATCCCCCATCAAATAAGTCCTGAATGGGCGCAATAATCAGCTACCGAACCCTTTCGCCCTTTCAGGGCTGGGGATTTTATTGGGCCATTTTCCCAGGGCGTTGCCCTGGGCTATCTCATTTTGCCCCTTCAGGGCAATTGCAGGCGTACCGCAAAGATTTCCCGGTCCCTGAGCTTGTCGAAGGGCCCTTTCCGAACCGCATATTTATACCGTCGTTCACGCATCCGGCTCTGAATTGTGTTTTTTGATTCCGTGGCAAATGCTTCTGCTTAGTCTTATTTCCGTGTTAATCCGTGGCAAATGCTTCTGCTTCTGTTTGGTCTTCCTTCCGTGGCAAATCTTCTGCTTGATCTTCCTTCCCTGACTAATTCTTCGTGTTTTTATGCAATGCACATTCAATGCCTGCCTAAACGATGCTTGACAATTGTTCATGAATGGGTACGATACAGCCTAATTAACCTACGAAAAAGCAACTTCCCTCTGAACCCCGCAGCGCCCGAAAAGTAAATTCCGATGAGTTATAGATTAAAATGAAATCAACACTCTCAGCCATTTGTTCTGTTCTTCAATTCAACTTTAACCCTTTCTGCTTTTGTATCATCGCTTTAATCGGCTTGATTGTTTCTGAAACACAGGCAACCGGTGCAGACAACAAGACTGCAAATGACCCTGCTCATTTGTTGTTTACCCAGCACTGTCTGAAATGTCATTCGGGCGCCAAGCCAAAAGGCGACTTCCTGATCGAGAGTCTTTCACCGGATTTTTCAAATCGGAAAAATCGTGAACAGTGGCTAACGGTACTGGACCAAATTAGGAAGGGCGATATGCCGCCGAAGGACAAACCCCAACCGCCCGCAACAGAGGTTCAGGCTGCGATCAAGTGGATTAACGAACGGACTAACGAAGCCGAGTTGGCTATTCGGGCCACGGAGGGCAGGGTGGTATTGAGGCGGCTGAACCGGGCCGAGTATGCGAATACGGTGCGCGATCTACTCGGAGTGGAAGTTGATTTGGCCGATCTTTTGCCGCCTGACACTTCAACTAGTGGTTTTGATAATAGTGCCGAAGCCCTGCATACCTCTTCCTATCTAATGCGGAGCTATCTCGAAGCGGCGGATCGTGTTCTTAATGAGGCTATCGCCAATCAACCTCAGCCTTGGTTGCTAAAGAAGCGGTTCGACATTCGGGAAGAAAAATCCGTCAAACCTACTGGAAGTGTTTACCGCCATGTGGACGATGGCGTGGCCATTTTCGCTTCTTGGGAGTCGGCAAACATCCGAGTCACGATGTGGAATTTTCGAAGCCATGTGCGTGGCAAGTATCGTTTCCGCATTTCGGGCTATGGGTTTCAGAGCGAGGGTAAGCCAATCAATTTCCGCGTGACTGCCGGCACCCTCAAAGAGGTTACGGAGGAAAGGCTAATTGATTACTTTGCAGTGCCTGCGAACAAGCCAACTGTTATCGAGTTTACCGAGCAACTTGAACCCGAGAACCGAATTCGCATACTTGCTGAGGGCTTGCCTGCGCTACCTCCTGCAGTGGAAAAAATCGGGGCTGAGAAATACAAGGGCCCCGGCTTGGTGATTCAGTGGGTGGATGTGGAAGGGCCATTGCTGGAATCGTGGCCGCCGCCTAGTCATAAGGCAATCTTTGGCGACTTGAAGCAAGCGGTAGTACCCAGCCCGAGTGATCCCAAGCGACTGGAGGTGGTTTCGCAGCAACCGATGGTGGATGCTGAGCGGATTCTTCGCGACTTCGCACGACGGGCATTTCGACGGACTGTGACGGATGAAGATATTCGCCCGTTCCTTGCACGGGTAAAAACCCGGCTGGAGCAGAACTACTCGTTCGAGCAGGCGATGCGAGTTGGCCTTCGTGCTGTGTTAATTTCACCTAGTTTTTTGTTCTTGCGCGAGAAGCCTGCCAAGCCTAGCACCCCGGCACTCGATGATTTTGCGCTGGCCAGTCGGCTCTCCTACTTCCTGTGGAGTTCGATGCCTGATGAACCGCTATTAAAGTTGGCCGAAGCGCATAAACTGCACGAACCAAGCGTGCTTCGTGGGCAGGTCGATCGAATGTTGCGTGATCCCAAAGCGAGGGCCTTCACCGAAAACTTTACCGGCCAGTGGTTGAGCTTGCGGGCCATTGATGCAACTTCGCCCGATCGTACCCTTTATCCAGAGTATGATGATATCCTCAAAGTTGCGATGGTCAAAGAGACGGTGTTGTTCTTCGACGAAGTATTAAAGAATGATCTTAGCCTAACGAATTTCGTGGCTTCGGATTTTACCTTTCTTAACGCACGCCTTGCAAAGCATTATGGTATCCCTGGTGTGGAAGGCATGGAGATGCGCAAGGTGGCGTTGCCGCCGACAAGTCATCGTGGCGGTGTTCTTACGATGGGTAGCGTGTTGAAAGTGACAGCCAATGGTACAACAACCTCGCCCATATTGCGCGGTGCTTGGGTGCTGGAACGGATTCTAGGCACTCCACCGCCTAAGCCCCCTGCGGATGTAGAGGCCATCGAGCCCGACATTCGCGGTGCTACGACAATCCGCGATCAACTCGCTAAACATCGTAATGTCGCATCCTGCGCGAGTTGCCATAGCAAGATCGACCCACCGGGATTTGCGCTCGAGAGTTTTGATGTCACAGGAGGTTGGCGAGATCATTACCGGGCCACTGGCGAGCCGAAAGAAGTAAATGGCCGGCGGGTTCGAGTCTGGGCTGGCCCAGCGGTGGATCCTAGTGATGTGTTGCCAGACGGAAGGCGGTTTCGTGACATAGATGAATACAAGAAGTTGTTGCTTGAAGATAAAGACCAACTGGCTAGATCTTTGACAGGAAAACTACTCGCTTATTCCACTGGTGCAGCACCAACAAAGGTGGACAAACCAGAAATAGAAGCTATTGTCGGTCGGCTACGCGATCAGAAATATGGTTTTAAGTCATTGATTCATGAAATTGTTCAAAGCCCGATTTTTCAGAGCAAGTAACCGGAGATTCATTCATGACTATTCGACGCCGAACTTTTATTCGTGCTGCAGGCATTTCACTAGCGCTGCCTTTGCTTGATGCGTTTGCCGCCGATCCAAAGCCGAATGGCAAAGCGCCTCAAGGCAAACAACCGCCACGCCGAATCATTTCCATTTGCGCACCCTTGGGATTGCATCCTGACAACTTCTTCCCCGAAAAAACCGGCAAGGATTATGCTCTCTCGCCCTACCTTGATATTCTCAAGGAATTCCGCAATGAATTCACGGTTGTCTCTGGATTGGCTCATGCCGGAATGGGTTCGAGTTTTGCGCATCAGGCATCGGCTAGCTTCCTTACTGGGGTGCCTGGCGCTGGCCGGCCCGGATTTCGCAATGCGATTTCCCTTGATCAGTTTGCCGCTGACCACATCGGTACACAGACGCGTTTTCCCAGCCTTGCACTATCAGGCGAGGGCTCGGGGGGCCTTTCTTGGACTCGAACTGGTGCGCTTATCCCAGCGGATAATGTGCCTTCCAAAGTTTTCGCCAGGCTTTTTCTCGAAGGTCGCGCTGACGAAGTTCAGGGGCAGATGCGCCGATTAGCCGATGGCCGAAGCATTCTTGATGATGTTCGTGATCAGGCAAAGTCGCTGCGATCTGGATTAGGAATCGAAGACCGTGATAAGCTAGATGAATATCTCGTTAGCGTTCGCGAGTTGGAGCAACGAATGGTAAACGACGAGAGTTGGGCTAAAACTCCCAAGCCTAAAGTGAAGGAAGAGTCGCCCAAGGATATTCTAAACGCTGCTGACCTCATTGGTCGCACTCGCCTTCTCTTTGATCTCACCCATCTCGCACTTCAAACCGATTCCACCCGGCTTATCACTATCATGCTGGCCGGCTCTACCTACGCACCACCCATCAAGGGTGTAACGCTAGGCCATCACGACCTCTCGCATCACGGAAAAGATCCAGGCAAACTAGAGCAGCTTAAAATCGTTGAGGTGGAAACGATGAAGACCGTGCGAGACTTGTTGGCCAAACTTAAGCAGTCGAAAGAGGATGGTAGTAACCTGCTCGACCGTACTACCGTTTTTCTTGGAAGTAACTTAGGCGATGGTAGTAGTCATTCTACTCAGAACTTGCCTGTCCTCCTAGCTGGGGGCGGATTCAAGCACGGTCAGCATCTTCATTTCGATCCGAAAAACCCGCCTCCATTGTGTAACCTCTTCGTGAACATGCTCCAAGGCCTTGGCATCGCCACGGATAAGTTTGGGACAAGCACTGGTACGCTTGCGGGATTGGAATTCAATTCTTCTATTAAGGTAGGTTAGTGAAATAGCTTCTTGCTACTTCTTTTGTTAACTTCCCCTATGCAAAAACAAAGAGGCCCACGGACTATGATGATCCGTGGGCCTCTTAGAATTTTTCTAGAAGTTCTTATTACCTGATGGCTTTGATATCAAGTACATGGGCGGCAGCTAAGCCATTGCCAAAGGTTTTGAAATCTTTAAAGGTCCAGACGACTTTCTTGTCGCGGGTGATTTCAAAAAGCTGTGGGTTTTCAGGGCCGGCATGGCAATTACCCACAATGATGTTGCCATTGGGCAGAACATGAAGCGTAGTAACCCAAGCAAGCTTGATGCCAGGTAATTCGGATTGATCGATTTTCCAAACGATCTCACCCTTGGGGTTAACTTCAAGCACACGGTTGTTGTTGCCACCTGCGATGAGGGTGTTGCCATTGGGCAGGCGAACTGCGCCAAAGACTTCGTTGCCATGCCCTTCGACGCCGTGGCCGGGTGAGCGGGGTCTGCCGCCGAGTTCCATCACATAAGTCCAGACAACTTTGCCCGAGGGTTCGTACTCGCGGATTTTGCCATCGCCTTCATGGCAGACGAGGTAGTTGCCGTTGGCAAGTTTACGCACCATGCGGGTATCGCGATGGGAGCTAGGTTTTTCAACGGTGAGAGGAACTTCGCGAACAATTTTGCCATCCTTATCGACTTCGATGATCCTGCGATTGCCTGATTCAGCAATCATGGTAAGGCCATCTTCGAGGCGTTGGAAGGCATGAATTTCGACGCGATCTTTGCTACCTTCTTTGGGTTTGCATTCGAACTGCCAAACTATTTTGCCATCTTTATCGACTTCCCCAACAGTGCTTTTGGGAAGAGGTAGAAGGACATTGCCATTGGGGAGAAGTTGGAGATCATGGGTTTCAGCCTTGTTAGCGTATTCCCATTGCACTTTGCCTTTGGCATCAACGATTGCAACTTTGCCTTTGTCGCCTGCGAGAACTCTATAGGCAGGATCTGCAGCAAATGCCATAAATGAAGATGCGAATAGACCGAGGATTGCGAGTTTAAATTTCACGAAAGAAGCTCCTTGTAAAAGATGGTTAGACTAAAATTTCCTTGATGGGTTCAGCGCCTTCGACCCCAACTAGTTTCTGATCGAGGCCGCCATAAAAGTAGGTAAGCCTTTCAGGGTCGATACCCATGCGATCAAGTACAGTAGCATGAAGGTGTTTGACATGGAAAGGTTTTTCGACTGCTTTGCTGCCTAGTTCATCGGTGGTGCCCACGGTTGTTCCACCTTTTATGCCGCCGCCCGCCATCCACATGGTGAAGCCATAAGCGTTGTGATCACGGCCACTGCCCTTGGCATATTCAGCGGTTGGTTGTCTGCCGAATTCCCCGCCCCAGATGATGAGTGTGGAATCAAGTAGGCCGCGTTGTTTAAGATCGGTAAGCAGGCCAGCGATGGGCATATCGGTTTCGCCTGCGTGCAGGTTGTGATTCTTTTCGAGGTCGCCATGGGCATCCCAATTGTCATCATTATGAGCGCCGCCTGAATAAAGTTGGATGAAGCGAACGCCTCGTTCTACAAGTCTGCGAGCGAGAAGGCATTGCCTGCCGAAGACAGCGGTTTTGGGATTACCCATGCCATAGAGAGATTGAACTTTCTGAGGTTCGTTGGAAATATCTGTCGCTTCAGGGGCGGAAGATTGCATGCGATAGGCGAGTTCGTAGCTTGCAATGCGAGCATTAAGGGCGGAGTAATCTTTGTTTTGCAGACTATGTTGGGCGTTATACTGCGAGAGGGTATCAAGAATTCTGCGTTGTTGTGGGTCGGTCATGTCGGATCGTCTTGAAAGATCAAGGATAGGGGAACCTTGAGATCGGAAGAGGGTGCCTTCGTATTGAGCGGGCATATAACCGCTGGACCAGTTTTTTGCACCGCTGATCGGGCCACCGCGTGGGTCGAGCATTACCACAAAGCCGGGCATGTTGGCGTTTTCCGAACCGAGTCCGTAGTTCACCCACGAACCCATGCAGGGAGCACCTGATTGCACTTTGCCGGTGTTCATTTGGATCATTGCGGATCCGTGAATAGGTGAATCAGCAGTCATGGAGTGGATGAAAGAGATATCATCAACATGCCTTGCAAGGTTTGGAAAGAGGTCAGACACCCATTTGCCAGATTGCCCATACTGATTGAATTTCCAGCGGGGTTCGACGATACGACCACTGGTTTTTTTACCACCTCTGCCGAAGGTTTTAACCTCGATGGTTTTGCCATCCATACCGTTCATTGCGGGCTTGTAGTCGAAGGTGTCCATATGGCTTGGTCCACCATACATGTAAAGGAAAATAACACTGGTGGCTTTGGGTGTGTGATGAGGTTTTTTAGGAGCGAGGGGGTTAAAAGGTTGTGCCGCTTGTGCTTTGAAGAAAGAATCTTCAAGCATGCCTGCGAGAGCGACGCCAGTAAAGCCAGCGCCTGTCTGCCAGATGAATTCGCGTCGGGTATTGCCACAGAAGTTTTTCATGGATCACCTATAAAGTTTGTCGTTGGGTTAGTTGAGGAAGATAAATTCATTGAGGCTGAAAGCAATAAGGCAGAACCTGCGGAAAGCGTCTTCCTCGCTGAGAGAATCTTTGTTCATGGAATCTTTGATAAAGGTAGTGCCTCGGTCGATTTCATCTTGATTGGGAGTTCGTTGCAGAGTTCTGCGAAGGATTTCCTGAACTTTATCTGAAGGGGAAGAAGCAGATTTCTTTGCAACATCAGCGGCAAGCACCTTGGCCTGTTCGCTTGCAAACTCGCTGTTGATGAGTGCAAGGGCTTGGGCGGGTTGTGTGGTGGTGAAGCGCGAAGGGCATGGCGAATCGGGATCTGGCGCATCAAACACTTGAAGAATAGGCAAAGCCAGCGAGCGTTTGATAAATACAAATACACTCCTAGAGGCGGCTTCTTCGGGTGTGGATTTACCCCAACCGCTGCCGGGTACGGATTGCCCTGCAAGCACTTCCCTTGGAATGACAGGGTAGACGCTAGGGCCATCGACCTTTTTCAAATTCAAGTTGCCACTGACGCCTAGGATGGAGTCGCGCAGTTCTTCTGCGGTTAACCTGCGTAAATCAAAGTGTGAGAGAAGATCGTTTTCGGGATCTTTCGTCATTGCTTGGGGTGAAACTTGGGTGCCCATTTTGAAGGAATTGGAAGTAAGAATCATGCGTTGAAGGGGTTTAAGCTTCCACCCGTTTGCAATAAGTTGGGTGGCGAGGTAATCCAGAAGTTCGGGGTGGGTGGGTGGTGTGCCCATGTAGCCGAAGTTGCTGGAGGAACGAACAACACCTCTACCGAACTGATACTGCCATAATCTGTTGGCCATGACTCGAGCGGTGAGGGGGTTTTCATCGCTAGCAATCCAATCAGCGAGTACGGCCCTTCTGCCTGAGGATAAAGCTTTAGCATCGGGATCTGGGATTTTGGGTTCGGGAGAGTTATTTGAGATCATGACAGTGGGAAAACCGGGTTCGACTTTATCGCCTTTTGCAGCGGGCATGCCACGGGTGAGGATAAAGGTTTCTCTGGCCTTGGGCCCTTGTTCGATTACCGCAAGAGAAGTTTCACGAATCAGGGGGCGGGTCTTTTTCAGTTCTTCGCGTTTTGCGATGAGATCTTTCCAGCGCTTGTATTCTTCTACAGTAACAAGCTTACCTAGATGTTTTTCAAACAGAATGGGTTTGTGAACATCTTGTTTGAAGTCATCATTCTGCCCACCGGGAAGCTTGGCCCTGAAATCATCTTCGATACGGCCTATCTGCCTATTGACATCATTGGAAGCGCGTTCGTGTTCCTTAGCTTTGATTTCAAGTTCTTGAAGTTTCTTGATGTCGGGCTTTCTGCCTGTGCCAACTATGCCCTTAAGATCTTGGATATCTCCATCAACGACTCTTTGTGATGCGGGGCCATTGCCATAACCATTGATGCCATGAAAGAAAGCCATGAAGCGGTAATAATCTTTTTGTGGGAAGGGATCAATTTTATGATCATGGCATCTGGCGCATCCAATGGTGGTGCCAAGAAAAGTTTGCCCAGTGGTAGAAACAATATCATCGAGTTGGTCAAAATAAGCCAGTTCGCGGTCGGCAGGTTCGTCATCCCAGATGCCAAGTCGATAGTAAGCGGTTGCGACCAAACTATCTCTGCTTACTTTTTCAATTTCATCGCCTGCGAGTTGTTCTTTGATGAATTGGTTGTAGGGTTTGTCTGAGTTGAAGGATTGGATTACATAGTCGCGATATTTCCAGGCATTGGGCTTGGTGCCATCGCGTTCGAAGCTGTTGGTTTCTGCATAGCGGACAAGATCAAGCCAATGGCGGGCCCAGTTTTCACCGTAATGCCTAGAGTTTAAAAGGTGGTCAACTCGCTTTTCATAAGCATCTGGGGAAGTATCTTTAAGAAAGGATTCTGTTTCTTCGATTGAAGGAGGCAGGCCTATCAAATTGAAATAGAGCCTTCGCAATAGGGCGGTTTTCTCTGCGGGCAAAGCTGGTGTTAACTGATTTTGTTCGAGCTTCGAAAGGATAAATGCATCGATGGGATTTTTGACCCATGCTTGATTCTTTACTTTGGGAATGGTTGGATTTTTGACAGCCTTGTAGGACCAGAAGTTTCGGGCGTCTTCATCCACTTTAGGCGGGCCATGCTGCTTGGCTACAGCCTTGCCTGAGGCATAGGGTACACCGGATTTAATCCATTTTTCTAATATCTCGATTTGCGATAAGGGGAGCTTGCCCTTGGGGGGCATTTTCAGTTCGCCATGCCGGATGGCATCAATCATCATGCTGGTATCTGGTTTTTCGAGTGAGACAACTGCGCCATTGTCGCTGCCTTTAAGGAGGGCTTCGCGGGAGGACATATTAAGGCCTCCTTTGACTTTCTTTTCTGCACCATGGCAGGAAAAGCAATGCGCTTGAAGGATGGGTTGAACTTCTTTTTCGAAGAAATCTGCTGCAGGTTTGGCAGGTTCTGCTGCGAAACTAATGGTATTAAAAATGCAAGTAATTAGCGGTGCCAAGTATAAACAAGTATGTAAGAAACGAGCCATAACTTCTCCAGGCAGGTATGCAAATAACCACTACCATTATTATTTTACCAAAAATTCACAAACTTGAAACCTCTATTATTTCTTGAAAACAGCCATAATTAATCAAATTTTCTTATTCATTAACCGTCTTACATGATAAGATTTTCATAATGTTTTAATATATTAGTTTGGTATCCTGATAGTACTTGTTTGCGATCGACCTATGCTTCAAAAAAGCCCTAATCCGAAACACAAAAGCCAAAATCGAGCTGGCTTGCTCAGGCATTTGAACACTCGCGAAGTATTGGCGATGCTTTTAAAGCATGGCGGGCTTTCGCGTGCAGACCTCACTCGTTTAACCGGCATCAGCGGCCCGACTATAACCCGAACCGTTCAAGATCTTCTCGATGCCAAATTGGTGGAAGAAGGTGAACCTTCCAAGGCGTTGCTGGGCAGGCCCGGTAAAATGATTCATCTTGCAACTTCCAAGGCTGGGGTCATGGCCCTTGTTATTGGGCAGGATACTTGCGAAATATCAGCATCCGGCCTTGATGGCAGGGTGCAGGGTGAGGCAGATAAGTTCCCGATGCCAAGGTCTTATTCTGAATTTCTCAATCTTGTCAGCCAAAAGCTCAAACTGGCAAAGCCCAAAAATGGCGTCAAGATGATGGGGCTTGGTGTAAGTACGCCCGGCCTTTTCAACCAACTCGAGAACAAAATATCTTCATGCCCATCCATTCCATTTCTTGAAAATCAAATGCTTGCAAAAGACCTCGAGGCCAACACCGGGTTCGAAACTTTTCTGCTTCAAGAAATGCATGCTCTCTGCTTGGCTGAATCCATCTTTGGCGAATCACGCAATCTTTCCAACTTTGCAGTGATCGATATCACCCATGATTTTGGCCTAGGCGTTGTGTTAAATGGTCAGCAACTTCAAGGGCATATGGGCCTTGCGGGAAATCTCGGAAAGCTTCCGATCGACAAAAATGGCGCAACCCTCGATGCTGTTGCTACGGATGATTTCTTTTGTAAAACCATTGCTAGGCTCGCTGATTCCAAGATTGATATTCAGGGTGCGATCAATCTTTTTCGTGGGGGCGCAGTCGATGCCATGAATGAAATCAATCTCATGATTGATCATATTTCCACGGGTGTTGCTACGGTTGTTAATCTCTTCAACCCAGAGCGTATTTTTATCATTGGTAATCTTCTTGATGCGCATCCGGATCTCTTTGTGAATCTTCTCGAAGCCACGCGCAGAAAATCGATCAAGGCTTCTTTCATCGGTTGCACTATTAATAGATCGAAGGCAAATAGTCGCCTGGGTGCAGTTTCTGCAGTTATCGGCAAATTGACCACGGGCAAAAAGTTCTCCCTGAAATAGTCGCTGGGGATTGCAGAGCGTTTAAACCGGGCCACTTTTGGCATTAAATTGGTCTAAATGTGTTAATTCATATAATTGTAAATAGAGATCGCCCTCTCAGAAAATTGTGGAAAAATTAGAACTTTCCGTGAAATAGTTTAGCTATAGTTCAACTAAATTAATAATGGATTGGTTATTTAATAAGAATCAAAATAGGGGGCTGATTTTATGGCTTTAAAAAGGGTCAGAAAGAATAGCAAGTCTGGCTTTACCCTGATTGAACTCTTAGTGGTTATAGCAATCATTGCGATTCTTATCGGCTTGCTTTTGCCCGCAGTACAGAAAGTACGCGAAGCTGCATCTCGGTTGCAGTGTTCCAACAATCTTAAGCAGCTTGGGCTGGCCTTTTTCAATTACGAAAATACTTATCAAGCACTGCCCCCTGCCTATTTCGTTGCGTTTCCACCTGCAGCGAATCTTGCCTATAGCTGGGCACCGCTTATGCTTCCTTATCTCGAACAGGAAAACCTTTACAAACAGTACAATTTTAATCAAATGTTTAACACCGCTTCGAACATTGCGGTTTTGCAGACCCAATTGAAGGTGATGCAGTGCCCTTCGACCCCAACTCAAAACCGTTCTGAAACCATAAGCCTGCCCGCAGGTGCCATCCCTGGTTATCCTTCTGCAACTTTCACAACCGCAGCGGGCGATTATTCAGTTATTTCTGGGGTAACTTCCGCAGGGTGGGATTCTATTGTTGGCCCGCCAGCGGGTGGTGACCGCGAAGGAATGCTTGCAACCCCGCCTTTGAAATCTTCGACAATCTCTGGTGTTTCTGATGGTGTATCCAACACGCTTTTGTTGGTGGAGCTTGCAGGAAGGCCAGAAGCTTGGCAAGCAAATATTCGTGTTGCAACCAATGGTTTTCCTGTTGTTCCCAACAGTGGAAACGCAAACACCGTTGGTGCGGGGTGGGGCAATCCTTACAACGGTGAAAACTGGGTCAATGGTTCGCTGTATGATGGCACCGGTATTCAAGGCCCTTGCATGATTAACTGTACTAATGTGAACGCCAGGGGTATTTATGGATTTCATACGAATGGTGCAACGGTGGTGATGGGGGATGGCTCAGTTCGATTTCTCAACACCAGTATGAATCCGAAGAATTTTGTTTACATGATCACTGCTAAAAAAGGCGAGATCATTTCCGAATAATCGCTCTTACGTTTGTCTGTCGGAAAATTAATATTATGATGTTGTTTAATCGCCCAGTTGTGATGCTGTTTATTGTTTTCATTTTGATGGGTTGTGGCTCTCCGAAGCGGACTCCCACTTTTCCTGTTACGGGCAAAGTTTTGGTTAATGGTAAGCCCGCTGCTGATCTTTTTGTCTATTTTCATCCCACTCCAAAAAAGGATGATCAATCCTTGATTCCCTACGCTCAAACTGATGAGAATGGTGATTTTAAACTCAACACTTTTACCTCAGGTGATGGCGTTCCTGCGGGTGACTTTTTGGTCGCCTTTGAATGGCGCGAAAAATCCGGGACATTCAAAAATCAATTTCATGGTGCTGACAGGCTCAAGGGCAGATTCTCCAAACCTGAAACCTCTTCTTTCAAAGTCACCATCACCAATCAGCCCACCACGCTTGAACCATTCGAATTAAAGACCAAGTAAGCAGGCATTTCTAGTCTCATCGCTTTTTTCTTTCGCCCCATGCCTACTTTGCTATAACAGTAGATGCATTCCAGTACCTTTACTAAAGAGAAACCCCATGAATCGTGCAGCTTTTCTTATGCTTCTTTTTGCAGTGTGCCCTCTTATTGCAGCAGATAAGGATTGGGTGCCTTCGAAGGTTGTTGCAATCAAGGGCAAGCAGGTCGAAGACCTGACCATCAAGGAAAGAACCTATGAAATCTTTGAACATGATGTGAAATCAGAATGGGGTTATAAAGCCCCGCAGCAGGATAACTTTGTTGTGATTCATCCAAAAAAAGAACGTAAGAACGCACCGCTCTATGTTGTTCTGCATTCCGCAGGGCACGATGTTATTTCTTGTGTGAAATGCACCCGCATGGTGGGGAATCATGATATTTACCACACTCCGGATGACTTTTATGCGCTGTATGTGGATTGCAGGCGTAATCAAGGCGATTGGTGGTGGGGTGGCATGCATATCAACGATGCAAACCTTACCAAGAAGAATTCAGGTGGCTCGCCCACCCCCGCAGAAAAACGGGTCATGGATACGGTTCAGTGGGTGATCAAAAAATATGAAATTGACCCTAACCGAGTTTACCTTGGTGGCAACTCGATGGGGGGTAGTGGCACCCTGGGCATTGGTATGCGCAATGGCGATGTTTTTGCAGCAATCAAGGCGAATGTGCCTGCGGGTATCGAGCATGTTTCTCAGCGGATGTTTTTTTCACCCTTGTCGGTTCCCGAGAATGTGAAGCTTCCCGATCCACCCATTGTGATTGATTATTCTGGTCAGAATGATTCTTGGTCGGTTGGGCATGATCGCTTTGCCAAGGCGATGAATGATCGCAAATATGCTCTCTATTTTTATTGGGGCCCGTTTGGCCATGCGAACAATCACGCCAACATTGAAAAGGTGAACGATCTTGTAAACTCCTTTGATTGGTTGAGCGTAAAAAAGAATGAGGCATATCCGGTGTTTGCTAATGGTGACAATAATAGCAAGATGCCTTGGCCAGATGTGAAAAGCGAAAAACCTGCGGTTTCGGGTCAGATCAACGCTTTTTATCGTTGGAAAAATATTAGTGATACCAAGGATAAACTTGAAATGTCCCTCTTTCTGGTAAGTTCGAAAGAGTTGAAGACTAGCTTCAAAATTCCTGAGGTATCGACTGCGGATGTTTCGGTACGCAGGATGCAGAACCTAAATTTTAAGGCAGGCGAAGCGTTCAAATGGGCTTACGGGGAAATCAAAGGCGAGGGAAAAGCAGATGCAGAGGGCGTGATTACCATCCCCGCACTTAAGGTTGCCACACAATCCACAACCTTGACCATAAGCAAATAGTTTCTTGTTTTTTTAAAGCATTGATTGGATGAGTTCAAGATACTTTGGGCTTGATGAAACGGAGTTGTGATAAGTGCCCGGAATTATTTGAAGGGCTGCGATTCCGGGTGCAAATGCATCATGAAGCTTCTTGGTGTTAGATGCTGGAATAATTTCGTCAAATTCTGCCATGATTAAAAGGGTCGGGATTTTTATATCAGGTGCATACCGCCAAGATTCATACTTATCAA
>CALARU010000086.1 GCA_937888715.1 uncultured Planctomycetaceae bacterium
CCATCACGCCAATGCCTATCGGGCATTCTTCTTCCCGTAAATTCATCAATGATCACGATCTTGTTTTTATCAACAAGGTAATGCTGGTTTAATTTGAACCGATAATGCGCTTGAATAGCCTGTTCCATGGCTTCGTGCAACTTGTCGAGGGCATCGCCATGCGGCCCTGAAGGTGGGTTTGAATAGCGGACAAGGTGCTTGCCCAGGGCGGTGAGTTCAAGTTTTTGCAATTGCGGATTAAAGATGAAATGCTGGCCGGCTTCCATTCTTTGAACTAGATCATCGGCCCATAGGTAAACCACTTGTTCTTCAGCGGTTGCAGGTCGGACTTGCCCACTAATGATAAGAGGGGTTCTGGCTTCATCGATAAAAATATTATCAGCTTCGTCAACAAGAGCGAAGTGGTGGCCCCGTTGGACAAAGTTAGATGTAGGGGTTGCGTTTCCTGCCAGCCAAGGAGACCAGAACGGAGATTCAGCACCTTTCCCATCGGCTATTTTCAGGCGATCGCGTAAAAAATCGAAGCCATATTCGCTGGCAGTGGCGTAAGTGATATCGCACTTGTATGCATTTTGGCGATCAAGATCCGACATTTGCTGTTGCAGAATGCCGGTCGTCATTCCCAGGGCTGCGAATACGGGTTTAAGCCATTCGCCATCGCGGCGTGAAAGATAATCGTTAACGCTTGCAACATGCACGCCTTTTCCTGCGAGGCCGTTTAAGAAAGCAGGAAGACTAGCGACAAGTGTTTTTCCCTCGCCTGTTGCAAGCTCTGCAAGTGCCCCGCCATGAATGACAGCACCAGCAACCAACTGCACATCAAAAGGGCGCATACCAAGAATTCGTTTACAAGCAACGGAAGCTAGGCCAAAAGCTTCTGGAAGCATTTTGTCGAGGGATTCGCCCCCGCGAGCCCGGCCTTTCATTTTTTTGGATATTTCGAGTATTTCAAAATCGGTGAGTTTATCGAATTCCGATTCCCAATGACGGATTTTTGGCACCTGCAATGCCGCATATGCCAACCTTCTATCCCAAGGCGAACCAAACCACGATACTAATTGATTTTTCCACTGGGTTCCAAACCGATCTGTACGGTTCAGCGATTCCAGTTTCCCAGCGTCATGCTTGGGTGATTCTTCTACTCGATGCGTTGAAGATTGCTCCACGGTCAAACCTCATGTTTTGAAAGCGTATCTTTTCACTTATTTATATTGTAATGGAGTTTTAAGAAATGATTAACATAATATCAAATAAAAGCGGCCTTCAGATTGCCAACCACCTCTCCCAATGGTTGACAACCCGAAGGCCAAGAAGGACTAACAAAGGTTCCTTTATTCCAGCCCAACCAACCCGCTGTTCTATCTCTCCAATAGCCAGCGCGGGTCGGCTGGTTCTGGTCGGGGCGCCTCCGCAAGCGCACAATATTGGTAGAGCAAAAGCCGGGCCAATTATTAACCAGCAACTCAAAAGAATTTAACTTTTGTTGTAAACCTATTCATAGATGATACTTATGGTGTTTTAATTTTGTTGATAGCTGTGACGAATCTACTAGCCAAAGCAGTCTTTGCTCGTTTTTTAAGCAAGCCTGCATTGGTTTTGAGCTTTGGAAATCTAGCGAAGCGAGGTAATAAGTAAGCAAAATGACTACTTCAAGGGTTATTACTTTGAAACTTCCTTTTCTTTTATTCTATCTTGGTTGCATTCCTTCCGATTTTAGTGAGGAGGGGCACTAGACCTTGTCACCTTTTCCCCCTACCATGCTTTTTGACTGATGTTTGGCTATTTGAGGTTACCCATGGCTACTGATTTTCGATTGAAAGAGATTCTGCCCGAAATTACCGAGTCAATTGTTGCAACTTACACCGAGTGCAATATGACCAGTCATTTGGGCCACAAACCGTTGCCCAGCAGGGAAGCCGTTAATGCCATGCTTGCAGACCTCTTGGATATCCTCTTCCCAGGGTATTTCCGCAGGCAAAACCTTCACATTGCCAATGTTGAATATTATGTAGGCGACCTTATCGATGGCTTGCATGATAAGTTAATTGTGCAAATCACCCGGGCTTTACGCCATGAACAGGAAAATCAGGCATCCCCAGAAATCAATAAACAGGATCTTGAAGCAATAGCGCAACAACGCACACTCGACTTCCTTAAAAAACTTCCCGAAATCCGCATGGTGCTTGAGCATGATGTGCAGGCCGCTTTTGAAGGCGATCCCGCTGCCAAGGGCCATCACGAAATTATTTTCTGCTATCCAGGTATCGAAGCTATTTCCATTTACAGGCTGGCTCATCAATTATTGCTTCTTGGTATTCCTCTCATCCCCAGAATGATGACTGAATATGCACATAGCAAAACGGGGATTGATATTCATCCAGGTGCTCGGATCGGACCGCGCTTTTTCATCGATCACGGTACGGGTGTGGTCATTGGCGAGACCTGCGACATTGGGGTTAATGTGAAGCTTTACCAAGGTGTTACTTTAGGTGCACTTTCATTCCCAAAAGATGCTTCAGGCAATATTATCCGAGGTAAGAAGCGCCATCCCACCTTGGAGGATGATGTGGTCGTGTATGCCAATGCCACCATTCTTGGGGGCGACACCATCGTTGGCAAGGGCACGGTAATCGGCTCGAATGTTTGGCTTACGCAAAGCGTTGCTCCTGGTAATGTGGTTGCACTCGAAAAACCA
Source organism: uncultured Planctomycetaceae bacterium (assembly GCA_937888715.1). GTDB lineage: Bacteria > Planctomycetota > Planctomycetia > Gemmatales > Gemmataceae > UBA969. The sequence goes on from CALARU010000086.1 coordinate 2,696, forward strand.
GTGCTACGCATGAAGGGCCCTGCTAGCAAAGATACCGGCCTACATTACAGCATCTGAAAGCCATAAAGAATGCACACTCAGCTTCTTACTTTAGATCCGGATAATCCAGACCTTGAAGTTCTTCATAAAGCCGCTTTGATTCTCAAGCAAGGGGGCTTGGTCGCAATTCCCACAGAAACCGTTTATGGCTTAGCTGCAAATATCTTTGATGCATCTGCAGTTGCGAAAATTTATACCGCCAAGGGTAGGCCGGGAAACAACCCTCTTATTGTTCATGTGCATTCGGTGGAACAGGCAAAAAGTCTGGTATTGAACTGGAATGATAGCGCCCAGAAACTTGCAGAGGCATTCTGGCCAGGCCCTTTTACCATGGTGCTCGATAAAAAAGATTTGGTGCCTGATTGTGTAACAGCAGGCGCTTCAAGCGTTGCGCTTCGCATTCCCAAACTATTTGTCACCCGCAAATTAATCGAGATTGCAGGGGTACCACTTGCTGCACCGAGTGCTAACATTTCAGGTGCAATTTCTCCTACGACAGCAAGCCATGTGCTTAAAGATCTCGCAGGTAGAATTGAAATGATTCTTGATGCAGGCCCAGCCTCGGGAGGCATTGAATCCACCGTGCTTGATGTTCGATCGAATCCGCCCACGCTTCTTAGGCCAGGGTTGGTTACTGTTCAGATGATCGAAAAAATAATAGGCCCGATCAAACAGTTTCAACAATTGCATTTACAAAGCGGGGCTTTTCCTTCCCCTGGAATGATGGCAAGGCACTATGCGCCAAAAACACCCATAATCAATGTTGAAGGTTCAGGAGTTGAGGTGTTGGAAAAGCTAAAAAAAGAAGGGTTCAAAGTTAGGCTGTTGGGCTTTAAGATAATGGAAGATGCAATCTGCTTGCCCGAGAATCCGGTGGGCTATGCCTCTGCGCTTTATGCTGCTTTACACGATTTAGATGCAATGGGTTTGGATCGCATAGTCATTGCATTGCCACCCGATACCCCCCAATGGCTTGCCATCAGGGATCGCTTAAACCGCGCAGCAACACCTGCGGATTAGATCAACCTAGTTGGTGTGTGAAAACCTTATCAGCAAAATCGGACCCTGAGACTAATTTCAGAAGATGCTGATGATGGGTAAACAATATTACCTGAGTTTTGTTTGAGAACTCCGCAAGGCATCGCAGTGTAGAAAGCGCACGAGCATCATCAAAGTTGATAAGGATATCATCGAGGATAACGGGCAGGGACTCATCAAGATTTTTTAGGTTGTTTTCAATTCCAGCAAGTCGCAGGGCTAGAAATAATTGATCCGCGGTGCCATCGCTTAGGAAGGCTGTACCTTCGCCTGCTTCAATATTTCCTGCTTCAAAGTTGATGGCGTATTTTTCCTCTGATTCTATTCTTTGCAGTTGCAGTGATTTCTTGCCATCAGCATCGGTAGGAACGATTGCAGCCAGGGAATTATTGGTAAGGGTTTTTAAATAGGAGTTAGCATTCATAAGCAGTGGGTCTTGATTATTTTTGCGATAATCCTTGATGGTGGTTTCTAGAACTGATTTTGCCAGTGTCAGCATTGCAAATTCTTTTGCCTGCTCCGAGCATTGGGCTTTAAGCAATTCCCTTTCTGCACTAAGGATATGCGAACCAGCTTGTTTCTCAAGTCTTTCGAGGTTTGCTTTTGCGTTGGCAAACTCCTCTAATTCTTTATCGCGGGATTCTGAACATTGCGCCAACTCAGATTTTACCGCTTCTAGTTCTCCAGCAATTATGGCTGAATTCTTGTTTATCAACTTTTTTGCAAAAGTGGGGATGTCTTCTCCCGATGCTTCTTGAATGAGGGCATTTTGTGCATCATCATAATCCTTGGTAGCTTTGTTTTTTTTTCTCATATCTTCAAAATGGCTGGAAAGGTCTTCGAGTGAAATGTCGCCCAAGGGTTTCAGTGTGGTTTTATGAGTTACAGCATCTTCTTCTATTTTTGCTAGTGCATCCTTGGCTAGCTTCAAATCAGCCTTTAACGATTTTTGTGAAACTTCTTCCTGCTTGGCATCCGAAAGATTTTGTGTGAGCGTCGCTAGCATACTTTTTATATCAGCAGCTTCGGTAGGGGTTTCCTTGATTGAAAGAGTTTCTAATACCTTTGTCAGTTTCCCAAGAATTTCCTTATTGTCAGATTCCATCTTTCTGATGCGGATTTCTAAATCTTTTGCATCTTTATGATGTTGATGAATATTGGTAATCGCATTCACATGCTGGGCTGCATTATTAGTGCTAGCTTCAGGTGGAAGCTTGAGATTAGCCATCAGTCCAGCCCATGTTTGTTGATTTGCTTTTTGGTTATCTTGCAGCGTTTGTAATTCTGATTGCAAATTGCTTTGATCAGCAACCAAGGTATCCAATTGTTTTTTGTTGTTGGCTTTTGATAGTTCAAACCTTGCAGCATTGCTTATCATTTCTTCTGCTTTGATCCATGCAGTTTCAATTTCGCCCATAGCAGTTAATTGCAGAAGTTTTTCAAATGCAATTACCTGTGCTTTTTGTTTGGATTCAATGTTTTCAAGTTTAGGCATCAATTCAATGATGGATTGTTGCAATAAATGTGCTTGGGTTCGCCAAGCGAGCATTTGCTCGGGAGGGGTTATCACCGTTAAGGGTATTCCTGCCCAGAGTTTTTGCCAATCTTTTTCCAACTCCGTTTTTGCAGCGTTCGTCTCCACAAGTTTTTGTTCCAATTCTATGATTTCTTTTTCGAGACCTGTCATGTCTTGGGTTAGTTGATTACCCCGGCCCACCTGATCTGCTTCGGAAAATAACTTGTCAGTGAATTGATCTAATTGATGCTGGATGTTTAGGAATGCGTTTTTTGCACTAGCATTGTCCCCAACGATTGAAGTCGCTTTTTCGGGTAATGATCCTGATTTACCTTCAAGCAGATTTTCATTTGCAGTCCAAATAAGTTCGCGCAGATCTCGTAATCGGGCAAGTTCTTCGCGTGTTAAAAGTACGCCTTTATTTCGCAGTACTGCAAGATCCTTTTGTTTTGAATTTAAAGCCTCTTTCTTTCCTTTGATTTCAGTTTTAAGATTTTGCTCTATTGAATGATTGGTTCGAAAGAGGTTGGAAAAACTGTTGATATCTTCGCTGGATGGAAGGCGCAATTTAAGAAATGCTTCCCAGGCAATCGAAGAATTAGGCAGAGTGCTTAACTTAATTTCAAGGCTAGATTTCTGGGCAGGAATATCTGATGTAAGTTTTTCAAGGTCGAATGGGGTAAGCTTTTTCGCCTTGAGGGTTTGAACTAGGGATGTGACTTCCTCTAAAGAAGCGTGGGGGGCTTGATTAATCTCTTCCTGTTTTAAATCCTTGATCTTCTTGATTAAAGAGTCGATGCTTTTTTTAGTGGATTCAATCAGGGTTTTTTTCGTGTTGATAAGGCTACTTAGTTCCTGAATTTGTATCTGGGTTTTCTGGTCGATGAACAAGTTGCGTGATTCATCAAAGCCGGTGTCAGTGCAGTAATCCTTTAGCAAAACTCTAATTTGTTCCTCTTTTGCTTCTTTATCTTTATGTCTATTGCCAATATCCACTAGGTTTTTAAGGAGCAGTTCGGAACTTTGATTCAAAGCCTCTATTTCGCTTCGTACAGTTAGAATTTTTTCGTTAGGATTGAGATTTGTAAGCTTGGTGCTGATATCCGAGATTCTTTTTTGCTGTTGTTCAAGTAATGCATTGGAACTGGTTAGAAATTTCTCAGCAGTTTGATACTTGATCAAAGTTGCATCATCAACGGCTGAAATTTTATCTACTTCGCTAAGGGTGCTTTCTGCGGTTTTGTATTTGGTAAGCTGGGGCAGCGCTCTGAGAATGCTTTCGCATTCAGCTTGTTTTGATGCCCAGTTTTTTTTCTCGTCGCCTAATTCCTCAACTTTTTTTTGCAAGCTTGCAACCAGTTCACTTGCATTTTGCCAAGTGTTTAAGCTCAACTTTGCTTGTTCGATCTTTTCCTGGTTTTCCTTTGCTTCTTTCAAGGTTACAGATAATTTGCTGTTCTTGGACGGGTAAATTTCTGCAGCTCTTTCTTCCAGTTTTTGGAGGATTCTACGGAGGTTGGCGAGGCCCGTTCCCGCTTCGAAAATCATGGTGCCTAAATCTCCCTCACCTTCAAGAACTTCGCGACCTCCCGACCTTAGTTGAGCGTGACTTATGCCAAATTGCATGGAAAAAGTTTCTCGAACCAAGCCACCCAGCATGGGCTCTAGCATCGGGGTCGCATCTAAATTATTTGCATCTAAAAATGTTTTTCCTTTGTTTGCTTTTTTTCGTTTGAGGAGATGGGTTTTACTATTGGAATCCAAGATGGTTGATTCGATCAAAAAATCTCCAAAGGCGTGCTTGAAGTTGTCATCATTTTGAGGTGGAATGCCAAAGAGAAACCATTCAATGTACTTTAACGCAGAGCTTTTTCCTGCTTCGTTTGAACCATACACAATATGTAATCCCGGATTTCCTTTTGAAAAATCTAGGGTGGTGTCATCAAAGGGCCCAATCTTTTCAAATCGAATTTTTGAAAACTTCATTACTTTTTATCCTCGTTTTTGGCAATCGTTTGAATCATGGGTACAAGTTCATTAAAAATTTCGTCAAGCCAGCCTGCGTTCATTGGTTGAATCGCAGTGGTGTCATCTTTTGCTTTCCAATCGCCCGGAATTTCTTTGCTCAATTTTGCCAGAGGTGTTTCTTTCAAAAGTTTTTCTAAATCTTTTGGATTCTTTTTTAATTTATCTATCTCTTGTTTAAGTATTGAAAGGGCATCTTCACCCAGGGCCTCATTTTTTGGGGCGGTGCTTTCGTCGGATGTTTCAACCTTGATTTGCTCTAGAAATAAATTGCCTGCGCTTATGCCATCGAATATGCCTTGGATGTTTTCAGATATACGATTTTGGCTGCAGATTAGCCAAGAGTGAAGGCTTGTTTTTCCCTTAAGAATAATGCGAATCCCATGTGGGATTTCGTTGAATGGAATGTTTCTTGATTCAACTGTTTCCGCTAATCTTCCTTCGAAGTCTGATTCTTCCTCAATACCATCGAGATTTACAGTGATCGCCTCCCAGCGGAAAACATCGAGTGGTTTAAATTCCAACTGCGCTTCACTATTGTCATTAAAGGTAACAAGGTAACAACCCTTGGCCCCTGTTTCGCGGATATGTCTGCCTTGAATGTTCCCCGGGAAAATGATGTAGGGTTTTTCATGAACTACTTCGCGTGTATGAACATGGCCTAGTGCCCAGTAGGAATAACCTTTATTGATGAGTTCGTTGGTGGTGGTTGGGGCGTAATTTGCATGCCCCTCTCTGCCATCCAGCGAGGTATGCAATATTCCGATGTTTAATTTGCCTGCAACGGGTGCGGGGTAGGTGCTTGCAAGGTTTCGAGTTTCAGCCTGGTTAAGAAAACCCTGCCCATGAATGATGGCTATTACTTCGCCTTCTTTGGTTATTTCGCACGATTCGGGTTGGTGGGCTGAAAGGATTGTCAGATTTTTGGGGGGGGATAGGGGCTTCGAGATTTTTGATTTGGCATCATGGTTTCCCGTGATCATGACTACTTTAATGTTATTCTGATTCAGCCTTCCCATTTGTTGATTGAAATGAAAATTAGCTTTAAGATCTTCCGGGTCGCCATCGTAAATATCACCAGCAAGAAGAACAAAATCCACATTCTGGTCAAGCGCAAGGGTTACTAAATTTACAAGGGCATCACGGGTTGCAGCTAATATCTTGTCGGTTGGAAGGTTATGTCGGTTGGCCAAACCTTTTAAAGGGCTATCAAGGTGGATATCTGCGGCATGGATGAATCGGATCATAATAAAACCTCTGGGCTAAAAAGTCTGTTATTCTTTATTCGTTGCAACCTAGGAAATATTTCCAGAAACATTTCCAGAATTCCCAATGAAATAAATTTTCACGACTGGGCTGGAAATAATCTTTATTTAGGTTCGAATAATCATCTGTTATATCTGGTGACATTACAAGCTTGGCAGCAGGGAATTTTATCATGCTCAATATCGTTCGCTCAAATTGTAACTCAATACCCCAAACCATTCCTGCAAATTCTCCAGCTTGGCTGCAGGATATCCATCAAAAACTTGCGGACCCACTTAACGCAAGTAATAGGGTTTATAGAGTTGTCCCCACTTCCCGACGACGAAAATTCCTTACCAGACACCTTGCCCAAAGCGCCAAGATTATTCCTCAGATCATTACTTTAGACCAATGGATCAACGAGCTTTCTGCCCAAGGTTTGCTTGGCGAGTTGACCATGATGACTGAAACACAAAGGCATTTGGTTTTAGCAAAGGCATGGCATCAAACGACGGGGAAGGAAGCGGGCGCTGCTTTTCTTACCGATATCGATCGTATCTTTCGCGACTTTCTTGGCACGAATTCTTTGCCCGATGAAAATAAAGATCCTGCTATTTTCAACTGTTTCAAGAACTATCTTGCACTTCTTAAATCAGAAAATTTTGCAGATCGCAACACCCAGGTAATGATTTTGCATGATGCTCTTGCAAAGAATCAAGGGCCTACCAATTGGCTCAAAACTCAAAAGCCTTGGTTCCTTCTCGAAGGGTTTCATCTGTTTCAACCTTTGGAATTAAAGTTGATCCAGCAGGTTGCTCGACATGCTGATGTTGTTCTTTGGCTGGTTGCAAACCTTGATGCTGCCCCTGCGCATAATGTTCAAGAAGCGGTCGAAATTTTCCAAGAAAATGGTGCAATGTCTTCTCTTGAGGATTATTTTCCTCCAAAGACAAATCCCATTGCTGCACTGGGAAATCAGTTGTTTCAGGAAACTGGCCCGATTCATGA
>CALARU010000087.1 GCA_937888715.1 uncultured Planctomycetaceae bacterium
GCCTTGCTCTTATGTTTGGTAGCGTCATGCTCGCCAAAAACTTTGAAAAATCCAGTGTCGGGCTTCGAAGGCTTCTTTATGGCACCAATGCCTTCCTTACCGGTATGCTTCTTCTTACCGTGCTTGGCGTTGTTAATGTTCTTGCTTATGTTCCCATGGGCAAGTTGGACTTCTTTAACCGCACTTTTGATTTTACCGCTTCCGGCCTTTATTCCATTAGTGAGAGCACCCAGAATTTTCTTTCCAATCTTAAGGAACCCGTCAAGGTTTATGTCCTTCTTCCTGGTAATAACCTTATCACGGTTGAAACTGAAACCTTGCTTGAAACCTTCAAGACGCATACCAAAAATATCACTTGGTCTTCAGTGTCACGCGATCTCGATGCTCAAGAACTAGCTAAACTGCAGGAAAAATATCAGATCCCCGATTCACTTGGCTTGCTCGTGGTTTATGGTAGCGACCAAAAACCTGTTTATGATTTTATCAAGTATCCCGATCTTTACTCCATCCCTCAGCAAGACCCTCGCAACCCCAATGCCGATAGTGGAAGTTTCCAATTCCTTGGCGAAGCCCAACTCATCAAAACAATTACCTTCCTTTCCGAAGGCAAATCCCAAGCGGGTGTGTTCTTCACCCAGGGCAATGGCGAACTTAGCATCGATGATAAAAACCCAGGCTCTATTGCGGGCATTGGCACCCTTTATGATGAAACTGCAAAGGGGAACTTCAAGCTTGATAAAATTACTCTCGATCGAAACACCAAAAAAATCCCCCAAGAAGCTGATGTGCTGGTGATGGCACGGCCCAAATTCGATCCGCCACCCCAGGCGATTGATGCCCTTCGTAATTATCTTCGGGGCACCGATGGCAAAAAAGGCCATTTGCTTTTGCTCCTAGATGTTGAAGTGGAACAACTTGCAGGGAAGAAACAAGTTGTTCCCATGCCCAACCTGAAAGTGCTTTTGCGCGAATTTCAAGTTGATGTTGCAGATGACCAAATCTACAACCCGCATTACGAGCGCAACCAGATTTACGAGCGCAAGCCTTCTGTCATGACCATCATGGCTTCCGATAAAAGCAACAATCCTATTGCAAAGGCTTTTTTAAAGGGTGGCTTTGCAACTCTTTTCCTATTCGATGGCATTCGAACCGTTAAACCCTTGGCACGAGTT
>CALARU010000088.1 GCA_937888715.1 uncultured Planctomycetaceae bacterium
ACCCGACCTACTGGTTTCAAAAGTTAATTCGGAAGTGATGATGTTTCTATTAATGTTTTATTCTCGTTAATTACATCATGTTGATTTTTTATTTACAATTGAACATGAACTTATCAACTTTTTAAATTTAGATCAACGTTACTGCGTTCAAAACCTTCAGCATTCCATATTTTTGCTTGTGTAACTCCTGCCAACCGCGCGATCCATCCTTCTGGGATTCTTTCAAATCTGGTGTTTTGCCAAGTAGCGGTTTCATTGAAATAATTACGGGCAAGAGCAATTCTATCTTCTGTGTTCGAAAGTTCGTGCATTAAAGCGGCGAAGTTGTTTGAAGGTTTTAAATTAGGGTAAGCTTCTGCAAGAATTTTGAGTTGACCCAATAACGAAGTTGCGGTTGAATTTTCTGTTTTGGATATTTCGTTTCGTAAAATTGTCAGCGTGGTTTGAGTTTCTTTTTCGTAAGTCTGTATTCCTTTAATGCATTCAAACAATTTAGGTAATAAATCAGCCCGTCTTTTAAGTTCAATATCGATTAGGGACCAAGCCCTATTGGTTCGATTACGAAGATCTACCATGCTATTAAAAACTTGAAAAAACCATACAAAAAGAGGCATTATGAAATAACTTAAGGTGTAAATATAAGCCCAGTAATTCTTCAAATAATTAACTAGGTCTTTTTGATGCCCTTCTACATTTTCCCACAGCCAAAAGGTACCGATCCAAATTAAGAAACCCAAAAAAACAATACCCCAAGTGTTCCATCGCAAGTTGCTGTTGATTTGTTGTTCATCTTTACTGGAAATAAGAAAAAAAGGACACAAGGGGTCATAGATGATTTTAGGGGCTACAACATCATCACGGATTTTTGCTTGGCCAACGATATACAGTTTTTCATGCAAAGAGAATGTATTTTCAAAAAAGCGTCTTTTGTGTGTTGAATGAGGTACGGCATTTGGAGGGCCAAATTGATAGTAATAAGGATCCGAACGCGAACATTGGTAATTGTAAGTTTGCTTCATCCCTAGTTCAGCCTTTTCCGGGTTGATTAGAATCACTCCGGTTTCATCTTTAAGATAAAAAGGCTGTAATTCCGAACCCCCATCGATTTCCGTCCACCCTGATTTTGTGTGGGTACTGCTTGTAGAATTACCATCTTTGTCAGTAGAATTTTCCGTTACTTCGTTTTCCCAGTACTCAGAAATTCCCCAAGCATAAGAGACGCAAGGGGTTGATGTTAGTTTAGAGAGGATTACATCTTCAGTTTCGGCAGTTCCTTTGATTTCAACTAAGCCGATAAATACACCTTTGATCGAGGATGTTGGTAAATCTTCGATAATCCGTATTTTTTTCAGCAGTTGTTTGTAAATCAACATTAAAACTAAAATGATTATTATGCCAATTCCCAAAATATAAATATTGTTCATCAGTAGTTATGCCCAAGTATTTAAAAATTTTCAACGCATCAGAATTGCTGATAATACCTTAGTAAATTGGGCATCCGCAAAATAATTGGCTAATTTTTGATGATTATAGTTGAGGAAATCTTGCCTTATGACTTTTTTTAAAATAACAGCTTAGATTTTGTTTTAGATCCAGCAATTTCGATTTTGGTGTTGGGATTCATGTTAATTGACGATTGTGTGGTTGGATTCATTTTTGCGAAATAACAATCCTTTGATCGATTCAATGTTCTATGACGTAAATATTTTTATTAGATGAAGTATTTTTAGCCTGGAAGGCTAGGGGGAATAGCCAAGCTAGGGGCAAGTGAAGTGTGTGGCTACGACAAAAATAATTAACCAATTGAATGGTGTAATTATTTTTAAATAAAATGGAGGCTAACGGAGTCGAACCGATAACATCCGCCTTGCAAAGGCGGCGCTCTCCCAATTGAGCTAAGCCCCCAGTATGTAATGATTTAAGTTTAAAGAATTCGAACTAATCTTACAAGTTCAATTTCTAAAAATTAAACCAAAACATTTAGTGGGCGTACTTGGATTTGAACCAAGGACCTCAGCTTTATCAGAGCTGCGCTCTAGCCAACTGAGCTATACGCCCTCGCATTTTTAACATTTTAGACACCAATGCCTTAGTGTCAATTGGCGTTGGCAAACATTAATGGGATAGTTGGCAAAAATCGCCCTTATTTTTGAAACGACCCGCAAAATCATTTACCTAGTATTTCCAGCATCTTCTGCATTAAATACTATGTTTAGACCCCAACTTCTTCTAACATATAAAAATACTATCAGTTTTACTCTGATCAATGGGGATTTTCATGGCAGTGGACCTATATTCAGCATGTCCTTGTGGCAGTGGCAAAAAATTTAAATGGTGCTGTTCCTCGGTTTGGGGACCAATTGAAAAGGCTTATGAATCCTTTTCTAAAGGGCAGGTGGAAAGCGCTATCGCCCAGATGAAGACCCTGCAAACCACTAATTCTGATAATCCAGAAGTTTTTGGTAGGCTTGCTGAGTTGCTATTGCTTAGCGGGCAACCCACTCAAGCTGAGGCAGAACTCGAAAAAGCCTTTAAATTAAATTCTAATTATCCCTTCGGCTATTACCTTCGAGCAGGCCTTCGAATTGATGAGGGAGAATGGGAAGGCGCTTTGATTCTTTTGCGCAAGGCCGCCATTTATTATCACATTGATTCCAAGGAAGATCTTGCACGCGTTTACAATCTTATTTTCCGTTGCGAGATGAATCGAAACAAACCATTGGCGGCTAAAGTTGCTTTGCAGATAGCGGCAAGGCATGCTCCAGCAAACACCCAGCTTAAGGAAATGCTTGTTAATTTAAGTGGGCCACAGTCACGCCTCCCTAAAATAATTCGTAATGATATTGCTTTTATTCCAACTGAAAAATCAGTTGATAATCCCTCTTTTGTCGAGTCGGAAGATATTCGTCTTGGAAGTCTTCCCGATATTTTCAAAAAGAAAATTGAGGAAAACCCTGCGGATAATGGCGCAAAATTCAACCTTGCTGTTGCATTTGCCTGGCTGGGCATGAACAAAGAAAGTTCCCAAGCTTTAGACGAGTTCATCAAGAAGGAAAAGAATGACACTTTGTATCGCAAGGCGGGGGTCTTGCAGGAAGTCCTAAAGTTTGCAATCGGCATGGATGAAGAAAGTGACTATGTAAATTATCATATTGGGATACCTTTATCGAATCCTGAACCGGTTTCCAAATGGCTTTCTGAATTGCAAAATACCCGCAGAATTCTTCCCCTCCATCAAGACAAAGAAAATGGCACCATTACTTTTTTCTTGTTGGAAGAAAGTGCTTCTGGATTGATAACCACTGGGGTTCCCACTAAGGAATTTTCTAAGGTGATTGGCTACCTTGCCATTTATCCGCAAACCATGGTGGCATGGGGCTATGACTCGAAAAAAATCGAGAACTTAAAGCATGAGTTTATTACTAAGCTTCAGATTCCAATTAATCAGATTGTTTCTACTACGAATACAGCGGATTTTGGTAGCGTTTTGCTTCCTGCAGCTATTGTTCCTTTGGCGGCAAAAGATCAAGAACAGGCCAAGAAAATGGCTTCTGGTCAGATGGAAAAATATTTTGAAGAATCGTGGATTAATCAGCCTCGTAAATCACTGTTGGGCAATACGCCCGTTGATGCAAGTGTTCACCCCGTATTAGCCAAAAAGCTCGCAGGTATTATCGACTTTTACGAAGAAATCCTCGAAACGCAGGATTCCACCTTGTACGACTTTAACCGACTGAGGCATAAACTTTCGCTGGGCGAAAACTTAGCGCAACTTGCAGATTTGGCATCCAAGCCAGTAAAAAATATGAATGCTGCGGAACTTGCCAGTGTTGATTCTGAGGATATGGATCTTGAACAATTGGAAGAAGCATACCGAGCAGCGATTGCATTAGATGCGCAGGAACTTGCTTATAAATTTGCAAAGCTGATGCCAAGCAAGGGGTTGTTACCTGGGCATAGCCTGTTTGTTTCCATTATCAAATATCTTGCTGAAAAGGAAATAGATAACGGCAACAAGCCTGCGATGGTTGATTTATTAAATACAGCGATTACGAAGCTTAAGTCAGAAAATCTTCCAGAGCAAACTGCAGAACTGCAAATTGCAAAAATGAAAAATTTTGCAAAAGTAAATGATATTTTTCAGGTCATCAAGGTTGTAGATGAGATTCTTGCGAAGCATCTAGACAATGACAAGTTGTTGGTAGCTGCAGCAGAAACAATGATTAAGTTGAATCAGAAATCGGAGGCAAAGAAAGTCTGCGAAGCTGGGTTGAAATTTGCCAAGGCAAAGAACAAGGGCGATCTTATTGAGTTTTTTAGCGACATGTTAAAATCTGCAAGCAAGTAAGTTTTTAATTTAAGGTATCTTGATGTAAATGTTTTGTTCTGTTAGTGCATTATTTGCACAGCAGAATGAAACATGAACATGGATTTTTATCAGAGTGCCAAAATGAACATCATTGCTACCGATAGTAAAACTGGATCTGAGTTTGATGATCCAAAATTGTATTTGAATCGAGAATTAAGCTGGCTAGAATTTAATCGAAGGGTGCTTGAAGAAGGGAAAGATCCTTCGGTTCCTTTGTTGGAAAGGTTAAAGTTTCTTGCTATTTTTGAATCAAATCTTGATGAGTTTTTCATGGTACGGGTAGGGGGATTGCAACAAAAGTTTCAGGCTGGTGTTGCAATGGGCTCTGGTGCAGATAAGACACCAGTTAAAATCCAGTTAGAAAAAATTTGTGCCAATGTTAGCCAGATGACAACTGAAGCTTACGATTGTCTGCACAATGCTATTTATCCCGCTCTTGAAAAAGAGGGGATTATTTTCATTAAACAGGCGGATTTTAATGAAACAGATAAAGCTCATATTGCAGAAATCTTCAACCGAGAGATTTTTCCCGTTTTGACGCCTTTGGCTATTGATCCTGTTCATCCCTTTCCGCACTTACTCAACAAATCGCTTAATCTTGTTGTGCAATTGCAAAGGCCACGAGGTGGCGAGACCTTGATGGCTGTTGTCCAAGTGCCTGCGGTATTGCAAAGGTATGTGCCTTTACCCATTGAGGGGCGGCCAAGTTGCAAGCATGTTTTCACAACTCTCGAGACTATCATTCGTACCCATCTCCCAGATTTGTTTCCAGGGATGATTATTGACCACGCAACTGCATTTAGGGTTACCCGCAATAGTGATTTTGAAATCGAAGATGATGATGTTGAAGATTTGCTAAAAACCATTGAGGAAGAGATTCGTAAGCGAAGAAGAGGGATGGCGGTTCGCTTGCAGATAGAGTCATCAGCAACCATTGATGTCGAGAATTTTCTTGTTAAAGCGTTAGGATTGGATGGGATGGATGTTTATCGAACCAAAGGGTTTTTGGATTTGACCGGGTTATTTCAAGTGCATGGCTTGCCTGGCTTCCCTCATCTTCATGATTCTCAATTTGTATCGCAACTTTCGCCTGATTTTGTGAAATTCAGCAACCCCTGGTCTGCGATTCGTGCCAAAGACATTCTCGCCCATCATCCATACGAGACTTTTGGCCATACCATGGATTTTATTGAAGCTGCAGCAAATGATGATAAAGTACTTGCGATTAAACTCACTCTATACAGAACCAGCAGTGATTCTCCAATCGTGCGATCTCTTCAAAGGGCCGCAGACAACGGCAAAGCGGTTACCGCAGTGATCGAGATTAAGGCAAGGCTGGATGAAGAGCGAAATATATTGTGGGCCAGAGAACTTGAAAAATCAGGTGTTCATGTTGTCTTTGGTTTTGTTGGATTAAAAACGCATTGTAAAGCAGCCTTGGTGGTTAGAAGGGAAGATGATGGACTAAGAAGGTATGTTCATCTATCCACCGGCAATTATAACCCCCAAACAGCTAGAATGTACACCGATTTAGGGTATTTCACCTGCAACAATGATTTTTGTGAGGATGTGTCGGCCTTATTTAATTATCTCACGGGTTATTGTGAGTTGCCAAAATGGAAAAAATTGATTGTTGCACCCAGTAGGCTTCAAGATTTCATGCTGGAAAAAATCGCATTAGAAGCATCCATTGCTCAACAAGGTAAGCCTGCCAGAATTATAGCTAAGATTAATGGATTGTTGGAACCTGCGATTGTAAAGGGACTGTACAGGGCTAGCAATGCAGGGGTAAAAATAGATATAATTTGCAGAGGAATTTGTAATCTTAGGCCCGGGTTGCCTGGTGTTAGTGAAAATATCCGTGTTATTTCTATTGTGGATCGGTTTCTCGAACACAGCCGAATTTATTATTTCGAAAATAGCGAAAGTCCCCAGGTTTACATTGGTTCTGCGGACTGGATGGACAGAAATCTTAGCCGAAGGGTTGAAGTCGTTTTTCCAATAGAGCCTCTTGATTTAAAATCTCGAATCATTTCTGAGATTTTGAATATATCTCTTAATGATAATACCAAAGCTCGGGAATTACAATCTGATGGTTCTTACAAAAAGATTGCCCCCAAAGGTAATACTTCAAGGATCCGGAGTCAGGAAAAATATCTTGAGTTGGCAACAAGTAATGCCCAAAAAATTTCTGTTGAGTTGCAATCCGAAATTACAAATGAACAAAAAAACGAGAAACCACCTGTAGTTATCAAATCAAGAAGAATAAGAAAAAACAATTAGATTTAAGGTGATACGCATGGACGCAATTTTATTGGCCGCAGGTTTTGGAACCAGATTGCGCCCTCATACGCTTACCAC
>CALARU010000089.1 GCA_937888715.1 uncultured Planctomycetaceae bacterium
TTATCCGATCCATGGCAGTTTAAAAACTTCCTGATCAATGATGGGGATTAACTTTCGTTGAATCTTTTGCGGGGCTGTTTTTTAAAAGTAAACTTCAGCCCCTATCATTTAGGTAAGTATCAAAGACGAATTAAATTCAAGATTGTGAGCTTTCATCCATGGATCAAAAATCTCTTCTCAAACTTGCTAAAACCCATGGCACTCCACTTTTCATCGTGGATCACAAGGAACTCATCAAGAATTACAAACTGTTTCGAAAGAACTTCCCCAGGGTTCAGGTTTACTATGCAGTGAAGGTGAACAGCGACCCTGCAATTGTCGAAACTTTTTACAAGCTGGGAAGTAGTTTTGATGTCGCCAGCATTCAGGAATTCAACACTGTTCACGATCTTATTGCTCACCTGCCCGCCAAGCAAAGACAAGATTTCATTTGGGATCGGATCATTTATGCGAATCCGATAAAGCCGGTGGAAACTCTTACAGAGCTTGATAAATACAAACCCCTTGTAACTTACGATAACCACGAAGAAGTTTTAAAAATCGCGAAATATGCACCTCGTGCGGGGCTTGCACTTCGCGTGCGGGTTCCGAACACGGGATCGATGGTCGAACTTTCGAGCAAGTTTGGCGCCCTACCTGGCGAAGCTGTTGGCCTGATCAAATTCGCCCACGACCATGGCCTTACCGTAGAGGGGCTTTCTTTTCATGTGGGCAGCCAGTGCACGAATCCACAAAATTATATTCAATCACTGCATCTTTGTGCGGGCATCTTTTCCGAAGCAAAAACTGCGGGTTACAATCTTAAGCTTTTGGATATAGGTGGCGGCTTCCCCGCCCTTTACGATGATAGCGTGCCAGATATTAGCGTACTTGCAAAAAGTATTAACCACGAAATTGACAGGCTCTTCCACAAGGATATCGAGATTCTTGCAGAACCTGGGCGCTTTTTAGTGGCCTCTGCTGGTACCGCGGTTTCGAAAATCATTGGCAAGGCTTTGCGCAATGATAAGCTTTGTTACTATGTAAACGATGGGGTCTACCATACCTATTCGGGTATCATATTTGACCATTGCATTTACCACATGAAGAGCTTCAAAAAAGGCCCGCAGCAGCTTTGTGCGGTTTTCGGCCCAACCTGCGATGCCCTCGATACCATCAGCCTTGCTGAAAACCTGCCAGACCTCGAACTGGATGAATTTCTTTACAGCGAAAACATCGGAGCTTATTCAAACGCCAGCAGCACCCACTTCAATGGCTTCCCGCCTGCAAAAGTCGTGCATGTAAACCAATGATCAAGAATTCATTTGTAATAATCATCCCCGGGTTGGGGGCCTATATGCTGCAAGTGCATTCTTCATGAAGTACTTCTCTGCTGCAACTTTTCCCTTGCCCGAAAAATAAGTGTGCACGATTTTATGTATTGTTGCGTAAGTTGCTGCCCTTACACTTACAGGCCAGTTACTTCCAAAGATCAACCTATCTTCACCAAATACATTCCAAAGCGAATCCAACACAGGCTTATAAAACTCCAGATCCTTGGGCGCATCACCCATCGTTTTCCTCGTTCCCTCTGCCAATGCTGACACCTTGCAAAATACATTCTTATTACTTGCAGCCAACTGCATTGCTTCAAGCCAATCTTTGGGAACATCCTTGCCATCGATCACCAGATTCGCCTCATGGTTGATCACTATCCTTAAATCGGGAATAAGCTTTGCAAGCTTAGCAACTTCAACCGGGGTGGCGGGTCCGCCATTGACATCTAACTGCCTTTGATCACTTGCGATCATACGAAGGTTCTCAAGATAACTTTTATCTCCCAAGCCTTTTTGCAAATCTGAGTGGTTGACCCGTATGCCCACATAAAGCGGATTCTTGGCGAAGCGTTTCCAATGTGCGGAAAACTCTTTGTCAGCGGGATCGAGCCTACCCACTATCCCCCCAATAAATTTATCCCCCTTCGCAAGATCCAAAAGCCATTGGTTATCTTCCACCCAAGCGCTCGCTTCCACAATGATGGTAGATTGCACATTGTAAGGAGTGGTAAGCTTTTGAAACTCAGCAGGCATGACTTTTCGATAGAGAACCGGATCACCCTTGCCCGGCCAAGGTATACCCTGCGGCCTGGTTGGGTCGTAAAAATGAGTATGGGTATCAATCGCAGGAAAGTACTCTGCCCCGCCCTCTGCTTTGATTTCAGAAACGAGCGCTGCAGCTAAAAAGCCTGCTGCGCTTGCAATAATATTTCGCCTGTTGGGATGGCATATAGGTTCGTTATGCATGATCTTTCCTGTTCCTAAAACAATGGTATGATTTTTACACAATACCATGTCATAAGCCGAAAGAAAATGATCATGATGGATCGAAGTGATATTTGCTTGCCCCCGCCCGACAAAAGTTTATTATTAATTGCATGATCGACCACTCGATCGAATATTGCTTTGCGCAATGTTTTACTAAAACCTTGGGGATTGCTCTTTGCCTTACCGCTTATTATTTGCTGCACTTTTTTTGTTTTCGTTATTCCCCGCTATGGCATTAGCCCATGCAATGGGGGTGGAAGTCCGCCTCAAAAACAATCAAATTCATATCGAGACTTTTTTTCATGATGATAGCCCTGCTCCCGGTTCCCTTGTAACGATTGAAAACGAGGCAGGAGAAAAAATCCTCTCTGAAAAAACCGACAAAGAAGGCAAACTCCAAGCCCCAGCTCCTCTTCCAGGCAAATACAAGATCCTTGTCAATGATGGCGCAGGCCACCTTTCCTCAACCCCGCTGATCATTCCAAAACTAAATCCTGCAGACACCAACAATCAAAACATTTTGGTTTCAAAATCCCCCGATCGCAATCAATTCATACAAACCCCCTGGCTAGGCATCGCAGTGGGCCTTGCAACCATTGCTGCCCTTGGGTTCATCGCAAGTCGGCTTTATCAAAACCCAAAATCGCATTCTTGATCCTTCATTTTCGCTTCTAGCGATTATGACACCTCCCACCAATCAAGAGTCGTTTCCCACCTATAAATCTTTAAAACTTATCCGTGCTTTCTTCCGAAAATAAGAAGTATCCTTTGTTTTAGAGACCACTACTTTGAACCATTTTTACTACGCAACTTTGCTTGCAACTGTTGTTCTTGCGCTACCCCTTAATGCGCAGACCACTCTTAATATTGACTCCCTAGGAAAGATGAGCGCTTCTCAATTAGAAGAACTTTACAGAAATGGTAAAGTTTTTGAGCTAACCGATGGCTACTTGAAAGGCAAAGCTTTCCCTAAACCCGATAAACTTGGTCATCAACTCCGGAGCGAAGCTATCGGCTTGGTTTGGAAGGGTAAGAACATCTACACCAAGGAAGCCATCATGCTAAACCAAGTTGGAAAAAAGCAGAAGGTTGCAGCATCGATTGCAAACGAGGAAAGCTGGTTGGATGGTAAACCATCCGTGATATTTGATTATGCTAGTGGTCCAAAATGGGCGCAGAAGGCACGCGATGAAGTGCGCGAAATCGCACCCGGGCTTTATCTGGGAATCATGTATTTCCGCGACTGCCCCTGCCCGAAGATAGGTATGTTCTTTGCTCTCGAAAAATGCCCCTGCAAACCCTGATTCATCAACTTCGCTCTTCCCACCATCTTCTGATTCATTCATAATACCTTCAATACTTAAGGTTACATCTGCTTGTTTACCTGGCTTTTTCTTTATCGCTTTAAACGGAAAGCACCGTTGAAACAGAATGACTGATTCCAAAACATCAAGTTGGCGCTTCTTCTTTTCGCTTCCCTTAGCGCAACGCATTGCCATCACACTTTGGATTACTCTTTTTATTGCATTAACTGTAAAAACCATTCTCAAACCAACGAGCCATTCAGTATTTCCAGTTTACTTTCAAGCAGGGATAAGCTGGTGGCTGCAAGCAGACATCTACCAATTTCATCCCGGGATTGATCATTATCGGTATTCCCCAACCGCAGCGATCTTTTTCTCAGCGTTCACCTTTATGGGAATTACTCTAGGCGCAATCCTCTGGAATTTTTGCTCGATCGTTGTTTTTATTCTGGGCTGTAATCGATTCAGACAAACCATGCTTTTTCATGGTTCAATGATCAACAAGGACTGGGCCGGCTTTTTTATCATCTGCCTTTTTGCAGCACTTAGTGGCATATGGAACTCCCAATGTAACGCTTTTATTGTCGGCCTAATCCTTCTTGGAGCAACCGATCTTATTGAAAGAAAAAACAATCGTGCTGCATTTTTTCTCGCCTTTGCTTTCATGATCAAAAGCACCATTCTTCCCATACTTGCTCTGCTAGTTTTAATCAGGCCGTTTCCCTTATTACCCAAACTTCTCTTCGCAATCGCTTTGTTATTACTTTTCCCATTCCTAGCATCACCCACTTCATTCGTATTAGCAGAATATCAATCTTGGTATGGCCATCTTCAGGAAACAAAAGGCTTGCGCTGGCCTGGGTTCCGAGATGCCTGGTATGGCTGGCTTGTCTTTCAAGAACAATTACACCCGGGGAATTTCAATGATCAATTATGGAGCATTCCAACCAATTCCTTTTACAAAGTACTTCAATTGTTAACGGGCTTTGGAACTGCACTTGTTGTTCTTTATTGGAAAACCAAATTATCAGATAAAGTCGAGCTCACCTTCCGATCAATCGCTTTGGGAATGATTTGGGTTTTATTATTTGGACCAGCTTCAGAGTTTCCAACCTTCGCTTTCATCGCACCCTTTTTAGGTTGGGCATGGCTTGAAAGAAAGACTTGGAACAAGGGAGAACCTTTGTTGTTAATCTCAATCGTTTTGATTCTCGTCTTGGGTTGGCAGAACTTCACCTTCCCACTAAAAAACCATTTGCCTGCTCTTCTCTCTGCCCTTCCTCTAGGAACACTCTGCTTCGCCCTTTGGCTCATACTTCAAACCAACTTCAAGTTTTCTCACCCACAAAAAGAACTTGATTCTCATGAATAATTCATGCATTGTCGTTCTGATCAGGTAAAGTAATTAAAGTTCCGATTTCTTTTGAAAGGCCATTACCATGTTCAATCGCAGAATGTTTTTAAGCACTTCCATTCTCGCTGGCTCTTTTTACACCGTACCAGGATTGTTTGCAGAGCAACTTACTTTGACTCCAAACCAAACCGATGGCCCCTTCTACCCTGATAAATTGCCCCTCGATACGGACAACGATCTTATTATTATCAATGACAAAATCACCCCCGCGGTAGGTCAGATCACTCATATTGCAGGCAAAATTCTTGATGCCAATGGCTCTCCGATTAAAAACGCTGTGGTGGAAATCTGGCAATGCGATAACAATGGCGCATACTTGCATTCAAAAACCAGCAACAAAGCAAAGCAAGATTCTAACTTTCAGGGTTTCGGGAGATTTGCTACTTCATCTTCTGGCGAGTATTATTTCCGCACCATTAAACCTGTAGCATACCCAGGCAGAACACCACATATTCATTTCAAAATCAAAGTGGCAGGGAAGGCACTTCTAAGCACCCAGTGCTATGTAAAGGGCGAACCAAAGAACGATAAAGATGGAATTTATCAAAGCGTCAAAGATAATAAGCAAAGGCAGAGCATCACGGTTGATTTCGCTCCAATTCCAGGCTCTAAACTCAAAGAACTAAGTGCGAACTTCAACCTCGTCTTGGGTTACACCCCAGAGATGCCCTAAGCTTTAGATATAACTTTCTTTTTCAAGATCCGACCTTAGGCTTGCAAGTTCTTCCTGCTTTAAAGCAACATTGGGAAGTCTGGGAGAGCCAACATCCACGCCCAGCATTCCCATCATGGCCTTCGCACTTGCCATGTATCCCCGCTTTACAAGTATATTCACCAATTTGATGGAACGAAGCTGCTCTTTGCGGGCAGTCTCAAAATCAAACTTTTTGAAGGCATCAATAATGCGATGATAAATGGGTGCTGCGAAATTATAAGTGCTACCCACCGCACCATGCGCACCAACGGAGAGTGCGGGCAACAGCATCTCATCCACGCCCCACAAGATTTCAAACCTCCCACCTTCCATCTGACTGCATAATTGAAAAGACATGAAATCCACATTGGTAAACTTTAATCCCTTCAGATTGGGAATGGATTTCTCAGCACGTTCCAAAAACTCGGGCATGGATAAATTAACGCCTGTCATCGTGGGAATATCATAATAATAAAATGGCACCCGAGGGGCTGCACTCGCAATAAACGAGCAGCACTCCACCAAAGCTTCGACATTTTTAGGTTTAAAATACGATGGCGTAAGAGCTGATATCGCCAATGCTTTTAATTCCTGCGCCTGCTTTGCAAGCGTGCGAGCATCTTCCAAGCAATTAGATCCCACATGCACCACGACATTTAACTTGGTGCCCTTTACAACTTCAAACCATCGCTTTGCGAGGCTCATTCTTTCTTCAACATTCAAGGAATGACTTTCACCAGTGCTACCCCCGATGAATGCGATATCAACCTTATTAGAAGATAGGTGCGCAGCTATTTTTTCAATCCCATCAAGGTTAAGCGAACCATCTTTTTTAAAAGGGGTGTGAGTTGCAGCGACCAAACCGTTCAGCAAATGAGTCATGATTTTTCATTCCCGATTACTAGGTCTTTATCATCCCGTGGCTGAATCAATAATACCAACATCATTGAAAACAACGCCAAGCTTGCAAACAAACTAAATATCATGTTTAAAGAAACTTGTCGATCTTGCAATACCCCGAAGCCCCAGTCTGCAAAACCACCACAACTGATGCTGACCAGATTCATGACGCCATAGCCTGTTGCGCGAAGATTGGGGCCAACAATCTGCGAAAGGATGGGCATGTTATTGCAATCAAAGAAGCCCCAACCAATACCAAATAGCACTAACGAGATAAGGGCTAAAGGAAGGGAATTTAAACTAGCAGCGTTGCCCACTCCAAAGAGTGCGGGGATGATAAAGGCCATCCCGAGGGCGCTAACATAAATACGCCCTCGGGAAGTTTTAAGCATCCAACGATCTGCGAGCCAACCGCCCAACAAAGCTGCGAATATTGCAGCCACTTGCCAGTAAAGTGTTGCAGATACACCAGCAACTCCCTGACTAATGTTAAAGGTTTTTTGCAAAATTGCAGGCATCCAATCTCGAACAACCCAACCAGCGATTGCGGGAAGGGTGAAATAAATTACAAGAAGGAGGAACGAAA
>CALARU010000090.1 GCA_937888715.1 uncultured Planctomycetaceae bacterium
TCGCTGCAAGGGAATATGGAAGAGCTTGAATCTTCGGACTTTTACGCTGTTGACAACTTCTTCCGTACAGGGCAACACAGGGTGATTTGTTGTCCAGAAAGATTCAAGATTGTTGGCATTGCTCGTCCAGACTGAAACCGCATGCCCTTTCGAAGCGAGAAATTCACTCAGTTTTTGAAAGTAAATTTCTGAACCTCCTAGGGCGGGAGGATAGCGTTGTATGATATTTAGCAGCTTTAAAGACAAGGTGTTTCCCCGGGGGATCTCCACTTACAATTTAAGTACGATACAATGCCTTGACAGGAGTGTCCATCATCCTTGACGGTGTTTTACAATATTCATGCAGGAGTTAGATAGATGCTTGGAATATCGAAGTTGGCTTTGTCGGTACAGCCGTCTGCAACATTGGCTGCAGGGGCCAAGGCTAGGCAGTTGCGTGCCCAAGGTGTGAAGGTGTTCGATTTCAGTCTGGGCGAACCAGATTTCCCCACCCCCGAACATATTTGCCAGGCTGCAATTGCTGCGATGAAGTCGGGCCAGACGCATTACACCATTGCCCATGGCACGGTCGAGCTTCGAACAGCGATTTCGCGTTGGTACAAGAAAGTTTACAACCTCGACTGCACCCCTGATCAAATCATTGTTTCAAATGGTGCAAAGCACTCTATTCATAATGCCTTGCTTGCCCTGGTTGGCCCGGGTGATGAAGTGATTATTCCTACGCCTTTCTGGGTGAGTTACAGCGATTTGGTATCGATGACTGGCGCAACCCCTGTGTTAATTCCCTGTGGCATGGAAGCGGATTTTAAAGTTTCAGCAGCGCAAATCAAGAAGGCGATTACGCCAAAAACAAAGCTACTGCTGATTAATTCGCCCAGCAATCCTACGGGCGCTGTCTATACCCATGCAGAACTTGAAGCAATTGCTGATCTGGTCTTAGAGGCAAATATTGGTGTCATCAGCGATGAAATCTATGAGCAGTTGGTTTATGGCGATGCCAAGGCTACTTGCTTTGCAACTTTGCGCGAAGGTTTGAAGGCCAAAACCATAACTATAAGCGGTGTGAGCAAGACTTACGCAATGACAGGCTGGCGCATTGGTTGGGCTATTGCACCTGAAGCAGTGGTAAAAGCGATGGCGAATATTCAAAGCCAGGAAACAAGTAACCCGTGTAGCGTTAGCCAGGCTGCAGCGATTGCAGCATTGGACGGGCCGCAGGAATGTGTTGGGGTTATGCGTAAGGAATTTGAATCCCGCAGGGATTTTGTTATTAAGAAGTTGCAAGGGATTCCGGGTATCAAATGTAAGGTTCCGCCGGGGGCTTTTTATGCCTTCTTTGATGTTTCTTCCTATTTTGGCAAATCCTTTGCTGGTAAAACAGTAACTGATTCTGCATCCTTTTGTTTGCTGGCCTTAGAACAAGCCCATGTAAACTTGGTTCAAGGTTCCGCTTTTGGCGCAGAGGGCTATGCCAGACTTTCTTATGCCACTAGCAAAGAAGTTTTAGAAGCAGGCCTTGATAAGCTTCAGGATTGGCTGAAAACAGCCGTTTAATTGCCCCCCAAGATTGCCCCATGGAGATTTCGTCATGCCCGTACTTATGCTTAGAGAAGATGATGTTCGTAAAGTATTGACCATGGAAATGGCGATGGAGGGGGTAGAAATCGGGCTGAAAAAGCTTGGTATTGAAGAAGCAATGAATATAAACCGTGCCCGAGTGGTAACCGATCACGGCGTATTGCATACCATGGGGGCATCCGCAAAAACTTTGGGCGGCATGGGTTCCAAAGTTTATGCGACCACCAGAAAAGGTAACGCTCAGTTTCTCTTCACCTTGTTTGATGGCAAAACCGGAGACCTTCTTAGCCTAATGCAGGCTGATTATCTTGGGCAGGTAAGAACAGGCGCTGCCAGCGGTGTTGCAACGAAGTATCTTGCTAATCCAGATGCATCGCGGGTGGGGATTTTTGGTAGTGGCAAGCAGGCCCGAACCCAGCTTATAGCAGTTTGCAAGGTTCGCACCATCACCAAGGTTGATGTATTTAGCCCCAATGAAGAACATCGCAATGCCTTCGCCAAAGAGATGACCGAGGTTTGTGGCGTTGAAGTTACCCCGCTTGCAAACCCAGATGATGTCGCCAAGGATAAAGATATTTTGGTGACTGCGACTTCCGCACGAGATCCATTCTTTAAAGCAGAATGGCTCAAGGAAGGGATGCATGTAAACGCAATAGGATCCAACTTCATGGGCAA
>CALARU010000091.1 GCA_937888715.1 uncultured Planctomycetaceae bacterium
TACTTGTGCCTTCGTTCCAAGATGCTGATTCCAAAAGAGTTGAAAAATACGAAAAAGATATCGTCGCAATCGAAAAGCGTTTTAAAGAAATGCATCCTTCTGCTGATGCTGTTTTCTTCACAGGAAGCTCCACCATTCGCCGTTGGAACCTCACTGAAAATTTCCCCGGTAAGCCCTTTGAAAATTGCGGCTTCGGTGGCTCTCAAACCCGCGATGTTGTTCATTTCGCTCCTCGCATCCTCCTCCCCTACAAACCCAAAACCATTGTTTTCTATTCAGGCGACAACGATATCAACGCTAAGCGCACCCCCGAACAAGTCGCAGAAGATTTCCAAGCTTTTGTAAACTTCATCCATAAGGATAACCCTAAAACCAACATCATTTTGTTAGGAATTAAGCACAGTGCCTCCCGTGATAAACAGATGGCAGATCAGAAAAAAGCTAATGCGCTTTTGGAATCCTACTGCAAAACCAACACGCAACTCACCTTTGTTGATATCGCCCCTTTGTTTTTGGATTCCTTAGGTCAATATAAATCTGATCATTTCGCAGATGACAAACTTCATCTCAGCTCAAAGGGCTATGAAGTTCTTTCTGAAAAAATCAAACCCCTCTTGAAATAAAGGACATCTTATTCATGCTCGGATTTTTACTACTTGGTGCACTTGCTGTTTCTTCCGCCCACGCTGTCGAAACCAGTAAACCTAACATTATGTGGATTGTTGCTGAAGACCTGTCCGCACACTTTGGCTGCTTTGGCGAAAAAGCAATCGCAACACCTAACCTCGATCAATTGGCAACTAAAGGCACACGCTTTTCCCATGCCTTTGTCACCGGCCCCATTTGCTCCATCTCTCGCAGCGCAATGATCACAGGTATGTACCAGACTTCCATAGGCGCGCAACATCATCGCAGTGGTAGAGGCGCTCTTAAAATCAACCTTCCCAAAGAAGTTGTTCCTGTACCCACCCTTTTTCAACAAGCTGGATATCACACTTCAAACTGCGCTTTCCCGCAAATTGCAAAAGGCAAAACTGACTACAATTTCGAATTTAATCCTAAAATCTATGATGGCAATGATTGGGCCAATCGAAAAAAAGACCAGCCCTTCTTCACTCAAATCCAACTTAATGGCGGCAAATACCGCGAAGGTAAAAACTGGGACGGACTCGTTCTCAAAGAACTTGGAAAACCCACAGATCCCAATTCACCACTTATCAAACTCCCACCCTATTACCCTAACGACCCGGTAATTCGAAACGACTGGGCCGCCTACCTCGACACCATCAGGCTTACCGACAAACTTTTAGGCCAACTCATCGAACGACTCAAAAACGAAAATGTCTACGATAACACCATCATCTTTTTCTGGACTGATCATGGCATCAGCCATGCACGGGGCAAACAATTCCTTTACGAAGAAGGCATTCATGTTCCCTTAGTAGTTCACGGCCCCAAGGTTGCTTCCAACAAAGTTCGGGATGATTTGGTCGAGCATATTGATATCACTGCAAGTTCCTTGGCTTTCGCTGGGATACCCATTCCCAAATCCATGCAGGGTAAAAACATTTTCGCTAATGATTACAAACCCCGCGAATTTGTGTTCAGCGCAAGGGATCGTGCCGATGAAACCGTCGAGCATATTCGCTCTGCACGCTCAGAAAATTTCAAATACATCCGCAATTACCTTAACGAAAGGCCCCACCTTCAACCCAATGGTTACAAGGATGGCAAGCAAATCCT
>CALARU010000092.1 GCA_937888715.1 uncultured Planctomycetaceae bacterium
ATTATTGTTTGATCGTAAGCATCTGCATCATCGTAAGTTTCCAAGGTAAGGCGAATATCGCTATGGCGCATGTGCTTCTGCCTGAGGGCTGGGCTGATTTTTGCCTTGCCCATCAGGACATTGCAGGTTTTTCGAAGCGCATGGAAATCAAATTTCCTTCCTTGGGTATCTAAGTAGGGTATGCCTGCGAACAGCAAGTCTTTCTTGAAGTTTCGTAGATAGTTTCTGGGTACGGAAAATAGTGGGTCGGTAGGCTTACGGCCTGTTTGTTTCACCCAAGAAGCAAGTTCTTCTGCAAATTCTTTTCGTAGATGGAATACCGCATCTTTTTTGTTTTTGGTGATTGTCTTGGGGGCGAATAATTTTGGTTGATCTGTTTCTGTTTCGAGGAAATGAACTTTGAGCTTGTGAAGTTCTGCTGCTCGTAATCCAGTAAGCACAGCCATTTTGTAGACCAGAGCCCTACCATAGCCTTTTAATTCAAGGCGCTTTTTTGCTTCGCTATTAATTTTTCCACCTAGAGCTGTTTTTCTCTTCATGCACTTTTCCTCGAATTTAGCCAAGGGCCGATCCTTGGCTGATTGCAAGAGTTTTATGATGTTAGGTTCTGATTCCGATCTTCGAACGAATGTTTTTCTTGATTCATCGGATTTGGTTACCAGAAGGAACGGGTTGGTTTCTAACCTGCGCTTACTTACTAACCAAGTTAGGAAACTAGAGATCGCACCTCGGTAGGTGTTTTTTGTCCTGCCACTGAGTTTCATCCTTGCAAGGTAGAGGTCAAAATCTTCGACATCGATGCTAATTAAATCGAGCAATGTTTTGCATGAGGTGATTTTTGATTGCCAGGTGTTGTTTTCGGTTTTTAATAATTTGAAGTGGATGAGTGTGGTGGTGATCAGCCGTTTGCAATCTTTTAGGTATCGCTCGCCCCGGTCTTTCTCTTCTAGAAACAGTATGTACATCTCAAGATGGTCGCTGATGGGTCGATTTAGGTGTTTTGCAAAGGGGCTGATTTGGCCCAGATCGCTTTTGTATTGAGCGGCTTCCAAATCCTTGAGCATTTTTTCAGCAACTCGTTTATCCCGGTGAAGTGGGAACGAGAGCTTTTTACCTTTTGAATTGAAGACCCCATACCACTTTGGCGATTTGGTTTGTTCTTTCTTTGCATTGGGGGTCCCCTTAGGAACGCGCTTGCCCGTTGCATC
>CALARU010000093.1 GCA_937888715.1 uncultured Planctomycetaceae bacterium
ATCCAGGTGAAGTCCCAGACTGAAACTTTGAAACTACTACATGATTTTGGATTCCCAGTTAATTCCAATGCTACACAGCTTGATTCCATTGAAGAAGTGGTCGCCCACTGCGAATCTTGGAATGATAAAAGGCACGATCTTCCCTACGATACCGATGGTATGGTGATCAAAGTAAACGATCTTGCGCAGCGTGAAAAGTTGGGAATAACGACGAAGTCGCCCCGCTGGGTGGTGGCTTATAAATTTGCAGCAGAGCAAGCCCTGACAAGGCTTTTGAATATTGAACTTCAAGTAGGTAGGCAGGGGACGCTTACGCCAGTTGCGCATCTTGATCCGGTACAACTTGCAGGCACCACAGTGGCCCGAGCTTCACTTCATAATGATGATAATCTGAAAACCAAGGATATCCGGGTTGGTGATATGGTGGTGGTGGAAAAAGCAGGAGAGATCATTCCTTATATTGTGCGGTCTGAGCCAAGCCTTCGGACAGGAAAAGAAAAGCCTTTTGTTTTCCCAAAGGTTTGCCCGGTATGTGGTGCGGATGTTGTGAAGGATGCCAAGGGAGCTTTTTATCGTTGCACAGGTACGGATTGCGTAGCACAGCTTAAGCGCAGGGTTCGTTCTTATGCGGCCCGCAATGCAATGGATATCGAAAATCTGGGTGAAGAAATCATCGAGCAACTTGTAGATACTGGTTTGGTGAAAACGCTTGCAGACATTTATAAATTAGGGTTGAACCAACTTGCCAACTTAGAGCGCATGGGTGAACAATCTTCGCGAAACCTGCTCGATGGAATTGCAGCAAGTAAATCTCGGGGCCTTGCAAGATTACTTACCGGGTTGGGCCTTAGGCATGTGGGTGAAAATGTCGCAGATGTGCTTGCTCGAAAATTTATCAGTATGAAGGCATTTGCCCAAGCTAATGAAGACGAGCTTGCAGCAATCGAAGGCATTGGGCCCGAAAGAGCTGCTAGCATCCGGGGCTGGTTTGCCAATACGACAAATCAAGAACTGATTGAAAGCTTGGAAAAAGCAGGCATCAAAATGGATGAATCAGTTTCCGTGGTTGCTGCATCTTCTGCGTTAGCTGGCAAAAGCATTGTGGTAACGGGTACGCTGCTAAAATATGGGAGAGAAGAAATCGAAAGAAGGTTGCGCGACCTCGGCGCAAAAGCTTCGGGCAGTGTATCTAAAAAAACTGATTTCTTACTTGCAGGAGAAAAGGCAGGCAGCAAATTGGAAAAAGCCAGAGAGTTGGGCGTGCGCATTATTACTGAAGAAGAATTCGAAAAACTCGCTGGCTCGTAAAGCCTTTTATGCCAAACTAATTATGGGTTTCATGGTGAGGGGCTTATTAAAAGTGTACAATTATGATGGATGAACTTTTTGGGGTTGAAACCAGTATGAATGAACAAAACCAAACTCTTTTGCCAAAAGAAGTTTTCGAATCCCTGGCTATTTTGAACCGTGGTTCAGAAAGTGTGAGGGCTGTTTTAATGGCTGAAGATAACCGGTTTTCAAGGGCGTTGGAAGATCTTCAACGCTTGGCAATCAATGAGAAAATCCCCATCGCAATTGTTGGGGGATTAGGTGCAATTCGCTATGGTTATCCTGCAGCAACCCAAGATATTGATATTGCTGTTGCACAAAACCAATTGGCGAAATTGATTCTGTCTGCTCCTCAATACGGGTTCAAAATCCTTTGGGAATCCTTATCAGGTTGGCATACTCTCACCCATGGCGAAGTGGAAATAAACATTGTTCCGGAAGGTGGCAAGGCCCGTAAGACTGCGCCAACTTGCATTCCAAGTCCTCAGATTTTGGGTGTTCAGCAAGGGCTTGATTATGCTTTGCTTCCCGGTTGGATGGAATTAAAAATTAGCTCGGGTAGGCAGAAAGATCGCGCCCATGTAGTTGAAGTAATGAAAAAGACCGATGAAAATGCACTTACAATGGCTCGCAATCATCTGGTTTCTATTCATCAAAATTATGTTCAGATTTTTGACCAGCTTTATGAAGATGCAAAGGCTGAAATAGACCAAGAAAATGAGCGGGGCACTCCCCCGGTTTGATAATTTGTCAATAAAAAGATTCGATTAAGCTTTTCTTAACCCAGTGGCGGGAGTGGGATTTCCATCGAAAGGCAGAATGCTCTTAGCAACACGCCTTCGTCTTGGGTGATTTTTCCATCATGTAGGATTGCAGCAATGCAGCCATCCAGCACCTTATGCTTTATTTCTGTGTTGGCTTTCGCAAGAAAATCAAATACCTTATCGAGCATTTTAAAATTATCTGCTCTAGTCTCAATGTTGGCTAATAAACCATAGATACCCGCGGCTTGGATTGCTTTTTGATATGCAGGGGCGGGAGCATCAGAAAGCTTTGCAAAGAAAGTGAATACCGTGCTTGCAGCAATCCCAAGCGCTGCTCCTGGCCCTTTCACTTGGCGAAACTTCTCCAGCCCTGTTTTAGCTAAACGCCAGATGCAGAACTCAAAAAAGTCAATCTTTCCATCCGCACTAATCAACGCCTGACATATTTTTAGAGCATCTATTGATTGCTCTTTGCCCAACATTTTTAATGAGGGTAATGCTTTTGATAACAAAGTAAACAGTTGAAGTTTGTTGGTTTGCAAGACCAAAGGTTCGACTTCGAAAAGCGCTTGGGCTATTGCAGGGTCTAACTTACTAATGAGTTGATCCCTTGCATTGGTACGCGCAGGGTTATCTGGTGGAAGTAGCATTGAGTAAAGAACAGCCAGCGCTCCTGCAGGATCTTTGCATTGGTTTTCAATGGGGATAAGAATAGGCACGGGAAGGGGTGCATTTTTCGCAGGCATTCTCATCGTGCCGGCTAGGTTTGAAAGTTGGGCAGCGGAAAATGCAATGTCTTCGGTTGGTTCAGTTGAAGTTGCTTCAGAGGCATTTTCGGGGGGCTGAAAGTTAGCTCCTTCGATTCTTTTGACTCTTTCTTCCAAGGGTGGGTGGGTTGCAAATAGTGCGCTAAACCCTGATATTCCATTCCCAAAAAAGAGATGGCTTGCCTCGGTTGCATTTGGATTTCTAATGATCGATCCTTGGTTCCAACCTGCAATTTTTCGAAGTGCCCCAGAAATTCCTTCCGGGTTGCGGGTAAACTGAACAGCAGAGGCATCTGCGAGGAATTCACGCTGACGAGATACTGCTGCTTGAATTAATCTCCCAAAAAACCACCCAACCCAACCAAGGATGAATAGCACTAAACCAATCATCAATATCGCACCTTTGCCATCATTCTTTTTATTGTTCGATGAATTACCACCATAAGAAATCGAACGAATCAGTATTTCACCCAAGATACTTAGAAAGAAAATGCCGTAAAGAATTCCCATCAATCGGATATTAATTTTCATATCCCCATTGAGAATATGGCTGAATTCGTGGGCTATCACACCTTGCAGTTCATCTCGAGAAAGGGCTTCGACACAACCTCTGGTTACGCCGATCACCGCATCATTGGGCGACCATCCTGCTGCAAATGCATTGATACCATCTTCATCCATGAGATAAACACGGGGCACAGGCATACCTGATGCGATGGCCATTTCTTCTACGATGTTGAGGATTTTTCTTTCGACGGGGT
>CALARU010000094.1 GCA_937888715.1 uncultured Planctomycetaceae bacterium
GTTTGTTGCCATTGCGGTTGTGTTTGATTTTGTGGAACTAGATAAATAAACTTTCTCCCTTTTACCATTTTTTGTTCTGTTATTTGCCGATTCCTAATGGTATGGTTGATTATATTATATAGCTTTCTTAACCACTCCCCTAAACGGAGTCCCGCCATGTTTCGAGTCGATGCCGGAATATCTCAAAAAGGTTATTGTGATGGTGTTAACCGCCGTAGCTTCCTCCAACTTGGTATTGCAGGCATGGCTTCTGCTGGCTTAGCAGACATTTATAAAGCGAAAGCAGCCTCTAACACAGAAGGCATCGCCCCCAAAGATACTTCAGTGATTCTTATCTGGCTCGATGGTGGCCCAGGCCATATGGATATGTACGATATGAAGCCCGATGCCCCGGTAGAATACCGAGGCCTTTGGAAACCCATCCGTTCTAAAGTTCCAGGCTTTGATGTTACCGAACTTTATCCCAAACAAGCCATGGTCACTGATAAGTTTTCCATGGTTCGCTCGCTTTACCATAACACAGGCGATCACTTCGCAGGCGGGCATCGCATGCTTACCGCCAAGGATATGGGCGTAAGTGGTGCGAATAACATGCAGAAGTTTCCCGGCATAGGTGCCATCACCAATCGCGAAGTTGGAGCCAGAAAGCCCGGTATGCCAGGCTATGTCGGCCTGCCCTATGCTGCTAGTATTGGCCTAAATCCAGGCTATTTTGGCGGCCATATGCTTGGTGTTCAGCATGATCCGTTTGCATCAGGTGGCGACCCCAACGCAGCTAACTTCCAAGTTAAAAACCTTCACCTCGCAACTGGCCTTTCCATTGATCGCCTTGAAGATCGTAAAAGTCTTAGTTCTAGCTTTGATGCAATGAACAGGACTCTTGAAACTTCCAAGACCTTGGACGCCATGGATCGCTTTAACAAACAGGCGTTTGAGTTTGTAAGTGGTGCCGCTGCTAGGCAAGCGTTTGATATTTCACGCGAAGATCCAAAATTGCGTGATCGCTATGGTAGAAACACCTACGGCCAAAGTACTCTCCTTGCACGCAGACTTGTAGAAGCTGGTTCTACTTTTGTCACCGTTCACCTTGGTGGCTGGGATCACCACTGGGATCTCAAAGCTGGTTATGAAACTTATTTGCCCAAGGTTGACGCCTTGGTAAGTACCCTTTTCATCGATCTTGAAGAACGTGGGTTGCTCGATACTACCCTTGTAGTTCTCTGTGGCGAGTTTGGTCGAACCCCAAAAATGAACGATGGTGGCAACGGTGGCCCAGCTGGCAGCAAAGGCACTCCAGGCCGTGATCACTGGGGCAATTCCATGTTTTGTCTCATGGGTGGTGGTGGCATTAAAGGTGGGCGTATCATTGGTTCAACCGATAAGCTTGGCACAGCCCCAAATAGCCGACCAGTTACCCCCAGCAATATTCATGCAACCATTTATCAGGTTCTTGGCATAGATCCCAAGCTTCATCTGCTTGATCCAAGTGGTAGGCCTACTCCGGTGCTGGATGATCCAACTCCAATTCATGAGTTGTTTTAAGCTCTTACTATAAAAGTAAAAAGCCAGCACTTTAAAATGCTGGCTTTTTTTGTTTCATCAACTTACATCAAAGAAGTTAGATCAACTCAGAAATCGGATCGCCACCCGTGAGCATTGGCATTGGTCTGCCCGAATGATCATTGAATGCAATGTTCTTGTAATCAACGCCTAGGTGGTTAAACATGGTGGCCCAAAGATCATTGGGGCTAAGTGGCCTTTCCTTGGGGTGTTCGCCCTTCTGGTTAGTAGAGCCTACAATCTGACCCATTTTCAATCCACCACCGGAAACAAGAACTGACATCGCTTGTGGCCAATGGTCGCGACCTGGTTGCTTCACACCTGTTTGAGTGCCAACGGAATAGCTGATTCTAGGGGTGCGGCCAAATTCACCTGTCACAATCAGGAGAACTTTTTTGTCGAGGCCCCGGTCGTAAAGATCATTGATCAACGAGGTGATAGCTTGATCATACATGGGGAAGCGCCAGCGGGCATCATCAAAAATATGGCCATTCACCGCGTGCGAATCCCAGTTATAAAGCACACCCTTGGGCCATTGCTTGCCGGGCATATTTGGGCTTTCCAGCACCATGGTTACAAAACTAGAACCCGCCTCGACAAGCCTTCTTGCAAGCAGGCAGCGTTGGCCATAAGTATGCATCCCATACTTCTGGCGCACAGATTCTGGTTCCTTATTTAAATCAAATGCAGTCTGGGTGGTATCATCAGAAAGCAGTTGCATTGCACGGGCACGAATTGCTTTCATTTCTGAAGAAGCATTACTTCCATCGATGCTGGTTAGCAAATCCATGCGCTCCTTCACTTGCACCAGCTTCTTTTCTTCGATTCCCAGATTTTGGATTTTAAATGTCGGGGTGCTCGGATCGCCTGGCACCATAAAAGGATGGCTACTGCGCTCTAAATACGCTGACCCGAAGCTAAAGGTGTCGATACCTTGCCTGCCACCATCCATGCCCGCTATGTAGTTGGGGATTTTGGCGATATAGTTTTCGCGAACCTTGGCGAACATCGAGCCAACCATGGGGTAATCGTTGACAAACCCTACAGGAGACACGGGGTCGCGACCTGTGAGGAACTTTTTGTGCCCGCCACCATGATCTGAAAAATTGTGCGCAATCGAGCGAATAATACTGAAGCGTTTTGCAGTTTGAGCATGAAGGGGCAAAAGTTCGCACACATCTAAACCAGGAACTGTTGAGCGAACGGGTTTAAACTCTCCCTTGTATTCGGAGGGGGCATCGGGCTTCATGTCGTAGGTTTCCATGTGCGGTGGGCCACCGGGAAGCCAAATGAAGATTACTTGTGTTTCGGGGGTCTGCCTGCCAAGGTTTTTTTCTTGCGCCCTTGCGGAGTGGAGGTTGTTAAGAAACATCCCACCTAGGCCTGCGGTTCCTATTTTTATGAACTGCCTGCGGGATTGAGGCCCGATACATCTTTTAAGTTCTGATTGATCCATGGTAGGCATCCAACTCATTCGGTGGGTTACAACTAACTTAAGCTTATATCTTAATTCGTCTTAATGCCCTAGTCAAACCTAGAAATAATACTCTTTTTGTTAATTTTCTAACTAATTGCGCTTTAAAGCCATCCAAGAGTTAAGCTCCAGCCCCTTTTCCACATAAAGCACCACTTCATTCCCTCGGATATTAGGCCTTAGTTTCTTTACCAAATCCACAATGCCTTTCGAAACCAGCATGTGCGAAGATTCTTCTATTACAACGATGCCGAATTCATGCAACTTTTCTACGCTGATAAGGCCCCGTATTTCGCCGTAGCCACTCTGATGAAACACCACCCTTCCCTGCTCTCCACTTGCTGCCAAGCCTACCGCAGCTAAGGCGCCCACGATTCCATGATCTCGCCCCGCAATCGACCACAATAAACAGCCCGAAACTTTGGCTTTTTCGATGGCCTCCGCTGGATTAACCCATTCCCCTGTGGTGCGCCAGCTATGTGAAATCAGAGATTTTGCCTGGTCTTCAGTAGCAAGGCAAAGGCCTGGGTCACTCCCTTCAACAAAATGCGTCAAAAGAAACTCTTTGCAGAATCCCCCAAGGGTTGGAAAATCAATTGGGCCTTTGCATTCAAGTTGCATCGATGCACAACCATTTTTAGAAGTGTAAGGTACGCAGGAATCATACCAAAGCTGATGCCTTAAAATCACCTTTGTTGTTATTCCGAGTTCTTTGAGTTTTATTGCAAGCGCCATGGCTATTTGATTGGTGCCCGGGCTTCCCAGAATATCGGTGTCATCAAGGCCAAGAAAAATTCGCATTTGTTTGCTCGTGAAGTTTAAGTCAATCAAGAACACCCTTATAGCCTTGCATTTTCTACTTTCTCATTGCAAAATACATCCTTTGATGTTCTATGGGATGTGAGTCGATTCATGTTGAAAATACCAAAAACTGCAGGCGGTTGGCGCGCAATCTTTTATAGCTTTCGCATGGCCAACAAAGTGGGCTGGCTGCGACTCTGGAAAGCCATGACCTCCAAAAATGCTTGTAAAACCTGCGCCCTTGGCATGGGCGGGCAAGCTGGCGGCATGCGTAACGAAGCGGGGCATTGGCCCGAGGTTTGTAAAAAATCCTTTCAAGCCATGGTTGCAGATATGCAGAAAGGAATCACTCCAGAATTCTTTGCCAAGTACTCTATCAAAGAGCTTCAAGCGCTATCATCCCGCGAACTAGAATGGTGTGGCAGACTCGTTAACCCTCTTTATGCAGGCCCTGGTGATACCCATTACCGTATTGTTGATTGGGATTTTGCTTTCAACCGCATTGTCAAGCAGATGAAAGATCATCAACCGCAAGAGCATTTCTTTTACGCTTCTGGAAGATCCTCGAATGAGGCTGGATTCCTGCTGCAGTTGTTTTCGCGACTTTATGGCACCAATTATGTCAACAACTGCTCGTTTTATTGCCATCAGGCAAGTGGTTCGGGGTTGGCAGCCTCTTTGGGAACGGGCACCGCAACTGTTGATCTGCATGATTTAGATAAAACAGATCTCTTTTTTCTTATCGGGGGTAACCCCGCATCCAACCACCCTAGGCTTATGCGCACCCTGATGCAAATTCGTAGGCGGGGGGGTAAAGTAATCGTTATTAATCCCGTTAAAGAAATCGGCTTGGTCAACTTTAGCGTTCCCAGTGATGTGGTCAGCCTACTTTTTGGTACCAATATCGCAACGCATTATCTGCAACCTCATATTGGGGGTGATCTCGCCCTTCTTTATGGCGTCGCCAAGCTTTTGATAGAACAAAACCAGGTTGATCAATCCTTTCTTGAAGCTTCCACCGAAGGGGTACAAGAATTCAAAACTATGCTTGATGAGCTTTCCTGGGATACCATCGAAAAAGATTCGGGGATTTCCAAAGCTCAAATCCAAGAGGTCGCAGATGTTTATGCCAAGGCTAAAAATGCAGTCTTTGGCTGGACCATGGGTATAACCCATCACCTCAACGGCACCAGCAATGTTCGAGCCATTGTCAACCTTGCCCTATTGCGGGGTATGGTGGGCAAACCTTCTTCAGGTTTACTACCCATCCGCGGGCATTCAAATGTTCAGGGAATTGGATCGATGGGAGTCGTGCCCAATCTAAAAGAGAAATTCCTCAACAACTTAGAAGGGTACTTGAAAACCACCCTGCCCCGCTCGCCCGGTTTAGATACCATGGCTTGCATGCAGGCCACCTATGATGGTCAGATGAAAGCCGCTTTTTGCCTAGGTGGCAATCTCTTTGGCAGTAATCCCGACTCTAACTTCGCTGCGGATTCTCTCGCAAAACTTGACCTCATTACTTACCTCAACACCACTTTAAATACCGGCCATGCATGGGGCTTGGCCAAAGAAACCCTGATTCTCCCAGTGTTGGCACGGGATGAAGAGCCCCAGCTTACAACTCAGGAATCAATGTTTAACTTTGTGCGTGTAAGCGATGGTGGGCCCGCAAGATATAGCGGCTTAAAAAGTGAAGTCGAAATCCTTGCTACATTGGGAAGCCGGGTTGTGGGCGACCTGCCCAATCTCGATTGGCGTGCTTTAAGAATGCATCGCACCATCCGCGAAATGATTAGCCAAATCGTTCCGGGGTATGAAGATATTTCCAAGGCGGATACCAGCAAAGCTGAGTTTTCGGTTAAAGGTCGTATCTTTCATGAAGGCCATTTTCCCACTTCTTCAGGTAAAGCTTCTTTCTCGACCGATGCCCTTACCTCGCAGGGTGTTCCCGAAGGTGAATTGCGCCTAATGACAGTGCGTAGCGAAGGTCAATTCAACACCGTGGTGTACGAAGAGCAAGACATTTATCGTGGGCAGGAACGTAGGGATGTCATTCTTTTAAATCCGGAAGACATAAAAAAGCTTGGTCTTAAGGAAGATGATGAAGTGACGGTAAGTAGTGCTATTGCAAAAATGGGGCCATTAAAAGTGCGCCCTTTTGATATTAGGCAGGGCAATGCGCTAATGTATTTCCCCGAGGCGAATGTGTTGGTTTCGAAAGATATCGATCCTGTATCGCGCACCCCTTCCTTCAAAAATGTATTCGTTAAAGTTAGTAGATATAAAGCGGAAGCAGGCAAAACCCCGCTCGCTATTGTTTGAAATTCCATTTGTCGTAGTGAACCTAGGGCGATGCCCTAGGCTGTTTGAGGTTGCCCATTCAGGGCTTAAGATCCGAATTGATTTGTCCCGCTTTCCTGTTTCCGTCATTCTCGCGTATGCGGAAATACAGAAATACAGTCAGCCAAGAATGGAACTCCGTATGCGGGAAGGTGTATTATTCAAACTTGAAGTGCAAAGTCTAAAAGTGCAAATGGAGCGGTTGCAGTGGGGCTTCCCCATCGCAACCGCTCTGTCTTTAAACAAGCCCCATCAATCAATGGGAAGTAAAAGGAAAAATAAGAATGGAACTTCGCATACGCGAAGTTGACAAAGGCGGCGGCGGGCTAACTGGAACCCATGCTAGCGAAGCGAAAGGGCCCTTTTCCCGGAGGGAAGAGGGTTGGGAGTTGGGGGAAGAAAAAGAAGAAAAAGAAACAAAAAGACCACGCTACTTTACGCATGGGCGAAGAGGATGCCTAGGCCGCTGGCTTCTTCCAAGGAGAGTTCCGTGCGTGAGAATCCTGCTTCGGTAGCCATGCGCACATATTCTCTGCCTTCTTCGGGGATATCCGCTTCGATCATATGTGCTCTTACGATTTTGCAGGATTCGGGGCATTGGCCTGCGGATTTGTTTTCCATGTAGTTGTAGCAGAGGTTTAGCCAATCTTCCCGGGATTGATCATTTAGGCGCATTCCATCGATGATAGCGAGGAAGCCGCCTGGGTTGAGTTTTTTTCGGGCGTTTTCGATGCAGCGTTTTTTGTCTTCGGTTTTAAGGTGATGGAGAGAGTAACTTAAAAGAATGAGGTCAAACGATTCACCTGGTTGCTCAAGGAAAAAGGTGAAGTCTAGGGGGATGAGAGTTTTTTGCCCATGGAAGTGTTTGAGGTTGGGAAAGCTGAGTTTAAGAACTTCACCTGCGATATCGACCCCGACATAGGATTTTGCGGGATGGATTTTGAGTAGGTTGCCTGCCGGTTCGCAGTCGCCACAGGCTAGGTCTAAAAAGGCGTAGTCTTTGGGGAGGTTGTTTTGGATATGGGTAGCAAGTTGTTGGAAGAGTTTTTTGTGGTTTAAGAGGTCGAGGTTGAGGAAGTCGCGGTAGGCGTTCCAGCGCGAGTCAAAGAAGTTTCCAATAACTTGGGATTTTTGTCCGCTGGCCATGAATTTTCCCTGTATTTTAAGGGTGTTTTAATGTTTTGTAGAATTATCTATTAGTAGGATTATACCCGTGTTGGATGGTGAGTGCTGCAAAAAACAAGGATGTTGCGGTGGGATTTGTGTTTTCAGAAAGTTTTTGTGAGGCTAAAAGTCGATTTGGTAAAAAATAAGGTTTCTTCTTAAATAAAAAGTGAAGGTAGTAGTATGAACATTGCACTAATTCCTTTCAGATGTTAAAAAAGAATTTGGGTTAGTTTTTAGAAGTCTGTCTTCATACTTATGATTCTCATAACTTTTAATTAGTAATGTTTTATGATTACTGATGACAGATTCTAAGCGTTATTATTATTTTTCTTTCCTTGAAAGGATGGTTCCCATGTTGGTACGTTTGATGAAATAAAAGAAATCAGGATTTACCCTGATTGAATTGTTGGTGGTGATTGCGATCATTGCCGTATTGATTGGTTTGCTTTTGCCTGCAGTGCAGAAGGTGCGCGAGGCTGCGGCCCGTACCACTTGTGTTAATCAAATGAAGCAACTGGGCTTGGCAGTTGCGAACTATGAAGGAACTTTCCAGAAGTTTCCAGGGTTAAGCGCCAATAGCGTATTGCCCGCTGGTAGTACTGCTAATGTTGACAAATACAGCATGAGCCTTTTTACTCAGCTCTTGCCTTTTGTTGAACAAGAAGCTTTGCAAAAGCAGCTTATAATTAAAAATCCAATAACATTCAGTATTCCTGCTGCATTGCCTGATTATCGTAAGACAGTAATCAAGATTTTGCTTTGCCCCGCTGATCAAAGTCCCGTTGATGGATTAACAGGTGTTAATGGTTTTGGTGGTACGAGTTATGTGCCAAATTCGGAAGTTTTTGGTAACAGTAATCCCACTGGTGCAGCTCTACCTGCTATTGATAGGCTTTCTTCTACCTACAATATGGGCAGGCTGACATCAAGGGATGGGACTTCTAATACAGCCACCTTTTTTGAACAGTATGCTAACTGTGGCGCAGGTGGTAAAAATGCTTGGGTTGTACCAACTTATGCTTTTGCCGGGCCTGCAGGTGCTACTGGTCATGCCATAGCAGGTGGTAT
This sequence comes from uncultured Planctomycetaceae bacterium, assembly GCA_937888715.1. Classification (GTDB taxonomy): domain Bacteria; phylum Planctomycetota; class Planctomycetia; order Gemmatales; family Gemmataceae; genus UBA969. Next base: position 8,414 of record CALARU010000094.1, read on the forward strand.
TACTTCTGTAGCTTATCCGTTTGTAGCAGCAGGTGGTGCAGTTACTACCCAAGCGTTTAGCGCATGGGCTGCTTCTTCAACGTTGTCCCCTGGCACTCCGACTGGTGGTGTGGCCCTGCCAGCAAGGCCTGTTCAATCCACTAATATTGCTAATCGATATTTTCATCCTTTTCGCAATGTAACTCAAAATGAGTGCGTTAAGAATACCGGTGGTGGTATCATTAATCCCCAGCATACTGGCAGTAGCCCGCTTGCTATGGGTGATGGTAGCGTGAAAGCTGTTTCAAGTGGTATTACTATTCGCACTTGGGCTTTTCTGATTAACCCAGAAGATGGCCAAGCACTTGGTTCTGATTTTAACTAACAAGGATTGTTGTTTATAAAGTGTCAGGCCTAGGTGCTTAAGTGCACCTAGGCTTTTTTTGTTAATATCAGACAATTATTGTGGTAAATTGTCTTGGGTTGAAGCTTGTCCCTTATTTATCAGGCTAATATGACTCTTTGTAAATTAAGAAAAGGTTTTACCCTGATTGAATTATGAGTGGTGATTGCGATTATTGCCATATTAATTGGCTTGTTGTTGCCTGCGGTGCAGAACGTGCGCGAAGCGGCCAGCAAGATGACCTGCACCAATAATCTCAAGCAAATGGGCTTGGCCCTGCACGGAGTATTGCAATTAAAAGGCGAGTTCCCTGCCCTTAACGAAACCAATAACGGAACGCGAAGTACGACTCCGCAAGGGAATGAAGGTCGCAATTCAGGTTTGATGCACCTTTTGCCTTTTATTGAGCAAAACGCAGCATACACTATATTAAGCGATTCGGGAACCTTCGGTGGAGTAAGTGTTTATCCATATGGCCCGATTCGAGACCGATCTAATTACCCCATATGTAACTCAAATTAAGGTGTTTGTCTGCCCTTCCAATCCGCCACCAAACCCGATTTGGGGCACTGCAGATTGGGGCCCTCGAAGTTATGCTGTTTCTGTTGGCGACACGATTGTTAACAATCATTGGAACACCAGTAACCGCGGGGCTTTTTCACGAAACGCGACTCGTGTTTCCGAGATTTCTGATGATTTATCGAATACCCTTTTTATGGCGGAACGAGCCTTTGGGAGTTCAAGCAACAGAAGCATCAAAGGGTATTTTGCCAACAATGTTGCAGGCTTAAATACCATGCCTATTAATTGTTTGAGCATCGCAAGCAATGGCACATTCCTTACGACCCAATCGGTAATGACGGGCCGACCTTCATGGGTACAATGGTTCGATGGTTATCCTGCCTTTACAGGAGTCTGCACCATTTTGCCACCCAATGGCCCCTCTTGCGCCGCCCAATAGCCGCTCTTGCGCCGCCCAATAGCCGCTCTTGCGCCACGGAAAACTGGGGCGATAATTGGGGGATCTTTAGCGCCAGCAGTTACCACGGTGGTGGAATAAACGCTTTGATGGGCGATGGTTCCGTTCGATTTGTCAGCGATGCGATTGGTACCGGAAACTTAAGTTCAGCAGAACCTTCCTCTGGTGCAATGAGTCCTTATGGAGTATGGGGCGCAATGGGTACTAAAGGTAGCAATGAAGTTTCAAGCGAACTTTAATTTTGTAGTCATTTACATGAAAGCCATTGTGATGAAACAGAATATTTTTGAGCCATTGAACTTGGTTTGTAAAACGGTTCTTATGGTGATGGTTTTGGCTGGCTGTGGGCAGGGATTGCCTGCAACGGTTGCTGTAACAGGGGAAGTCACGTACAAGGGGACTCCTGTAGAAGGGGCAAATGTTGTTTTTGGTCGGGGTTCTCGTTCGGTGCAATTGGGAGAAATTGCAATTAGCAAGACGGATGGTAATGGCCATTTTGAGATGATCTCACATTTTGATGGCCAGGCAAGCAAACCAGGCTTAATCCCAGGCGAGTAAAGGGTGACTGTATCAAAGTACATGCCTCCTCCAAATATGACTATGGCTCAATACGAAAAGCTTGCATCTGCTGCAAAAAAAGCTGGTGAAACTGGCGAAATGGTGCCAATAGACAAACAACCCCCGCCATTAGTTGATATGTTCCCGCCCCATTACGCAGTAAGTGAAAAATCAAACTTAAAGGCCAATGTTACCTCGGTTGGTCCTAATAATTTTAAATTTGCCTTGGATTAGGGGGCGAACATAGCCAATCGATTGTAACCCACATCTTGGCATGGTGTTGGGGGGTGAACTACGGTTTTGTAATAGGCAGAGTCATTCCTTTTTAGCAAAATCTAAATGATGGCTCCCTTTGCTTGTCATAATCAAGTGCAGGTTTTAAGTTTCAGGCTGGTTTCTTTGTTTGTGTGACTGTCCATGTTTAGGACTGGTTTTGCCAAAGATTCGCTTGTTAATTGTTTGTGTTAAAAGTAAGATTTGTAACTGTCATACGATTTTTATTTTCATTTTAAGGATCCCCACCATGTTTTTAAGTTGTGACAGACAAAAGCGAATAGGTTTTACATTGATTGAGTTGCTTGTTGTTATTGCAATTATAGCTATTTTGATTGGGTTGTTATTGCCCGCAGTCCAAAAAGTGCGTGAAGCAGCTAGCAGAATGTCTTGTAGTAACAACTTAAAACAAATCGGTTTAGCTGTACATGCATTTCATAATGTAAACGGTACTTTGCCCGCGGGAGGAATCTCTGACAGTCCTCCGATCGGTACAGGCGGCGGTTGGGGAAGTGCGTGGACTGTTTGGATTTTGCCTTACATTGAGCAGCAAAACCTTTTTAATAAATTTGTATTTACGGGTGGATCTGGTTGGGGGAACGCTAATAATTACACGGCTTCTTCCAATGCCAAAATCCCCACCTACCTATGCCCTTCTAGTCCGGTTGGTAATGTTGCGCCTAGTCCATTTTCAGGAACCAATATTCCTAGCAATCATTATGTGGCTGTTACCGGGGCAGCTCCAAATGCCGCAATCGGATTTACCGAAGCTAGGTCTAATCAAGGCAACACCGGAACCGCAGGCTGCTGTTCAGGTGGAATAGCCTCTGCGGGAGGGGCTTTGGTTCCAGGATCACCAAGCATCACCTTGGCTAATATCGCAGATGGAACAAGCAATGTAATTCTTGTCAGCGAGCAAAATGATTATCTTACTACTGCAAATAACAGTCGTGTTGTCTGGGGGGCTGGCCTTCTACACGGATTTATGATTGGTTGGTACACCACTGGCACGCCACCTAATGCCTGTAACAATGGTGACTGCAGAACATTTCAAATGACAACTGTTCGGTATTCCATCAATCAAAAATCTGGCTGGACTAATGCGCCCGGCAACTGCGGTACGCAAGGGGTCTGTGGAAACATGGGAACTAATACGCCATTAAACTCTGCTCATTCGGGTGGGGTAAACGCTGTTTTTGCAGATGGTTCTGTAAAGTTTATTAATGATAATGCAAGTTTGTTAACACTTTCACGGTTGGCCACTCGCGATGATGGCGCCGTTTTGGCAAACGACTATTAGGCCTTGTATTTACTGATACTAGCGCAAGCTTTGTAATTATGTTTTTTATTCACACTTTGTTTTATCGGAGTTTTAAATGTTCCGTATTCTGACTACATTTGTTTTATTCATAGCTTGCCTCGGGCTTACCTTGGGTTGTGGCGGCGTTAAAGGTAAGGTACCTACCAAGCGGGTTCCAGTTTCTGGAACTGTAAAGCTCGATGCCAAACCACTTGCTGCGGGAAGGGTGACCTTTGATGCTCAGAATGGAGAGCCACCTACCACTTGCGATATTTTGAATGGTGCATTTAGTGGAACAGTGATGATTGGAAAAAACAAAGTCATGTTGATTTCCACCGTAAAACAGACCATGAAAGAGAAAATGAAAATGGATGGGCCTGGTTATGATGAGATGGTTGAATTTAATATTCTTCCAGATCGATATCACAGCAAGAGTGAAATAACCAAGGATGTTGCAGACCCCGGACCCAATCAGTTTGAATTTAACCTACAATCAAAGTAAGTAAAACCTTGCCCAAGATTTGCCCCACCGGAAGGTTTGTATTTCGTTAGGGCTTGCGGTTAACTAAACACTATTTGTTAATGAAAGAAGCCTCAAGGGGGCAATCCTTGAGGCTTCTTTCGATATATGGTATGCAGTTCTAGAGGGCAACTTCAGCCTGGAATACTTTTAAATACGATGCAATGTAATCGCCATACATTTCACGCAATTCTTCGGGCATATTCTTGTAGCCTGAGATGCTTCCCCTGCATTTTTCCGCATTGCAAAGGCATTCTTCGGGCATATGGTGGATTTCATATTCAAAAGTTGCGTAATCAAAGGTGAGTTCTTCGTTGGCAGCAATATGCCTAAGAGCGTGAGCTTCGGAGATCTGCTCATCAGCTTTGATTAGAAGGCCGCAATTCGGTTCGCATGAATGGTTGAACCAGCCCAGAGGGTGATCAGGCACAATATGCCCATCAGGTGAAATTTGGATCGTGTGCATGGTACGAATATTGGTTGGTTTGCCCCAAGCTTTAAGAATAACTTCGCCCGGAACAAGATTATCTGTTGCAATAATCGCCTTTCCCAAAGGGCCATGAACAATTTTAATTTTAGAATTTTCAACCCGTTCACCACTATCCATTTTTATCTCCCTGCCATTGCTTTCCTTTAGTCGCGTCGAAAGGAACTCAACCGCATCATCAACCGAATCTGGCTGAATCACCAACAAATCACCGGGTAGACATTTTTCGAGGCCGCTCTTTAGCGCAGCTACACCGCCACGCACCTCTTCCACATCTTTAACCCGTATCCCGTCATTTAGCCCTTCGCGGAACAAGGCGAAAATTTCGCCCGGTTTTCTGCCACGAAGGTATGTGTCTTCATATAGGACGACCCTATCAAAATGGTCGCCCAATATTTTTCCTTGCTCGACGATGTCACTACTTCGACGATCACCAGCAGCAGAATAAACCACACTTCGTCGAATATTAGGCAAATGTTTTATTGCCTCAATCAGCCGAGAGAGCGCTGAGGTATTGTGGCCATAATCCAGAACAATGGTTACGCCATTCAATTCCATCATATTGAAACGGCCGGGTGCTTGAAACAAGCCGCCATCAAAGCTTTTCAGCCCTTGTGCAATTGCAGTAATCGTCACGCCACAAGCCCAGCCCCCTGCTATCGCAGCAAGGGTGTTTTCAATTTGAAACCCTACTAAGCCACCATGGGTGATTGGCACTTGGTTAATAGTTAACAATGGTTGTTCCTTGTTGCCTTCAGCAAGGATAATCATGCCTGACTTAAGGAACACTACTTTGCCGTCAGACTTGCGATGATTTTCAATAATTTCGTTATTTGAAGATTGGGAGAAGAAAATAATCTTGCTCGAGCAGTATTGTTGCATGCCAACCACAAGAGGATCGTCTGCATTTAATACCGCATAGCCATTGGAATGGGTTGCTGCAACAAGAGTGCTTTTCGCATAAGTGAGTTCTTCCAAAGTTTCGATATCGTTGAAGCCAAGGTGGTCGCCTTGGCCGATGTTGACAACAACTGCGGCTTGGCAGCGGTCGAAGCCCAGGCCTTCACGAAGCATACCGCCTCGAGCATTTTCAAGCGCAGCGCTTTTTGCCATGGCATGTTGTAAAGCAACTTTGGCACTTTTGGGGCCAGAGCAATCGCCTGTAAACAAACGTTGGTCGGCTAGATAAATGCCTTCGGTGCAAGTCATTAAAACAGGGGAATGTTCCTGGGCTAAAAGGTGTGCGATAAAGCGGGTGGTGGTAGTTTTGCCATTCACCCCGGTTACCGCAGCCACGGGGATTCTACCTTCATCCCCTTCCGCAAATAGCAGATTAAGCAAAGCACTTGCAGCGTGATTCCAAGCCGCATCATCTTTAAGGTAGTAGGAAATATCAGGGTTCGCCCGAATTCCAAGAATGGTAAAACTTGAATCACTAAGATTTAGATCTAATTCGAGTTCTGCGACATCGAGTCCGACTACTTTTGCAGCCATAAGAACAGCTTGGCTTAGTTCTTTGGAGTAATCAGAAATGGGTTTGGGAACCCATGCGCCCTCGATATCTTCGAGATAAGAGGCGATTTCCGTACCCACCACCAAGGCATAAACTCTTTGGCCCTTGTACATGGGTTCAGCAAGCATGTAGTGGGTTTTGGCTTTGATTTTCGCAAAAACTTCACCAAGGATTTCGGCACTTTCGATGGCAATTGCAGGGTTGCTGCGAGAGGTGTAGCGGGGCCTTAATAAAAAAGGAAAGCCAAATTGAGATGCACAAGCTTCAACTTCAGGAAGTTCTGAAACGGGAATATTCGGGGGGACGGGCAAGCCTACATCTGCAAGTAATTTCGAAGCGGTGAACCAATCGTAGGCGATCCATGAAGCAACTGCGCTGGTATGATCCGTGAGCGAACCTTTGATGCGCCTTTGCTTGAATCCTTGGCCCAGTTGAATCATATCTTGGGCTAGGATTTGAAAAGGGATACCTCTTTTTCTGGCTTGTTTTCGAAGTGCTTCTTGTAACGGGGTGAGTTTATATTTTTCGTAGCTTTGTTTGATCTTTTCGAGCCAGGAGTCCATTTCTGGATTGGTATCATTAATGGCTGCAAGGCAGATATTTCTAGCGGCTTCGAGTGCTAACTTGCCCGTGTATTCTTCTTTGTATTCGATTGCGACTTTGTAAACACCTTCTTGATGGGTAAGGCGGGTTTTGCCATAGCCCACTTTCATTCCAGCAAGGCATTGGAGTTCAAGAACTACATGTTCGAGGATGTGAGCGAGGTAGGTTCCGCGTTCGAGACGCTGGAAAAAGCCCCCTGGTTCGCCCACGCTGCAACGATGTTCGAAAAGGGAAGGAATCCAGAGTTTGAGTCTGTCGTTAAAGCCAGGAAGTTCAGCGGAGGAGGAATCTTTGAAGGTTCCAAGGTCTAGCCAAGCCTCTAAAACAGGAAAGGTAGCCCAAATATTTGGTCCACGAAGGGCCAAAATCCTCTGAAATTCCATTGTGATGCGTCTTTCGATTTGCCAACTGGATTTTATGGTTACTTGGAGGAACGATCCCCAAAACCCTAATCTTACGAATAAAATAAAGCTGCGGACTCAACAATTTATTTAAACCCGAGCGAAATAATAAGGTTCTGCCTTCGCATTTAATTATTGCTGAATATTGAAAAACAACTTGATCGCAAGCAAAAAAGAGCACAAATAAAGGCAGGCTTTGGATGTTAAAATCGTTAAAGTTTGAACCTTGGGCTTAATTGGTTTTCTGAAAGCAAGGCACCTTTGAATTCGAGGAGTTTGCCAAAGGTTTTCGCTTTTCCCGTGCGTTTTTCAAGTACAATTACACATTCAGAACCGCTTGGAAATATAGGGATACCTTTGAACAACAAATCAATTTTAACTTCTGGCGCAAACTCTGCGGGAGAACCTGTATTTGTTGAGTTAGAAATCGACTTAGATCATAATCTGTCCTTTCATCCCGTTTATTTGAAGCTTCAAAAAAACAAGCTCACATGTCATAAGAACAAAGCGAAGTCCAATGATTTTCAAGAGTGGACACTTGGGCCCGATTCCCAATTTGAAGCAATCTACCACCATGGCTTGGGTACTCTCAAAATAACCATGGGTTCGGGGGTGATCGTGCGTTGGAACTTCACCACCCAGAAAAAGCCTGATGTTCATCAATTCATCCAGGATTGTAAAAAAGCCCTAGGTGTGGTTTTGGAAACGATTACCACCATCTGTCCAGGATGTGGCGGTATCTTGAAAACTGATGAACTTTGTTTGACTTGCAACCCGCTTCCTGCGGAAAAAGGCAATTCATTAAAGATGCTGCTTAGGCTCTTTGAATTCTCGAAGCCGCAAATGCCTTTGATTATCCTTGGCTTTTTCCTGACCCTTATTTCTACCCTTGTGGGCCTTATTCCGCCTTACCTCATCATGCCCCTGACGGATGATGTGCTCATTCCCATGCAACAGGGTAAGTTGAAAGAGTTCTCACCGGTTTATTATTACATTGGATTGCTGGCGTTGGCGGGCGCTGCAACCTGCATGCTTGAATGGGCCCGATCCTTTTTCTCTAGCTGGGTGAGTGAACGCATTAGTGCCAGCTTACGCATGAAAACCTACTCGCATCTTCATACCCTTTCGGTTGAGTATTTTGGCAGCAAAAGAACGGGCGATATCATGTCGCGGATTTCCAGTGATACCAACCAGCTTTGTAATTTCCTTTCTTCGCATGTGGTCGATTTTGCCTCGGATGTTCTTATGGTTTTACTTACTGCGATCACTCTTTTTGCTATCAACCCTTTTCTCGCACTCGCAAGCCTCGTCCCGTTTCCTTTTGTAACTTTCTTGGCGTACAAAATGCGCGGGCACCTTTTACGCGGATATCGTAAAGGAAGTATTGTTTGGGCTGATATGACAAGTGTGCTTGCGGATACCATTCCCGGTATTCGGGTGGTCAAAGCTTTTTCCCAGGAAAAACGCGAAATACAGCGCTTTGATCATTCTAATTCCGTGGTGGTTGCTGTCAACGATCATATCAACCTCTGGTGGGCCATTATCTGGCCCTTGATTACTTTCATCACCACACTTGGCCTTTTGATTGTATGGGTTGCAGCATCCTGGCAAATTTTTCAGGGCCATATCACGGTAGGTGTTCTTACCGCCTTTCTCGCCTACATCAGCAGGTTTTATTCCCGCAGTGAATCGATGATAAGGTTTATGTCTTATGCCCAGAGGGCATCTGCAAGTGCGGGCAGGTTGTTTGAAATCCTCGATCGAAAACCCAGCGTGCCCGAACCTTCCAAACCCATCGCCCCCAATAAACTTGGGGGTGATATTGATATCCGCAATTTGCGATTCAGCTATGGCTCACGCGAAGTACTTCATGGCATTACCCTTTCGATTCGCAAGGGCGAGATGATTGGGATTGTTGGCCCAAGCGGTGCGGGAAAGACTACGCTCATCAACTTGATTTGCAGATTTTTCGACCCCTCTCACGGTTCGATTTCTGTCGATGGTACTGATATCAGGAGTTTCCCAGTTTCTGATTACCGCAGAAACATCGGCATCGTTCTTCAAGATCCATTTCTATTCTTTGGCTCCATCGCAGATAATATTTCCTATGGTAAACCAGAAGCAACACGCAAAGAAATCATCGATGCTGCACGCTTTTCTAAGGCTCATCCCTTTATTCTTAATTTGCCCGAAGCCTATGATTCTTTAGTCGGGGAACGGGGGCAATCGCTTTCAGGGGGCGAAAGGCAGCGTGTTTCTATCGCCCGCGCACTTTTAGTGAACCCTGGAATTCTTATTTTGGATGAAGCCACTTCCGCACTTGACGCAGAAACAGAAAAAGAACTTCAAGCTGCTCTCGAAAATCTAGTGGAAGGCCGTACCACTATCGCTATCGCTCATCGACTCAGCACGCTTAGGCGCGCAGATCGCTTGATTGTGATGGAAAATGGCACCATAGCAGAAACAGGCACTCATGCCGAACTTTTGCAAAAGGAAGGCCTTTACTTCAGACTTCATAAAGCGCAGCAAATGCTAGCAGCAGGATACACCATATGACACCTTCGCTTAATAATAGCAACCAGGAAAATTTGTGGGCCGAACGAGATTGCAATATTTGCGCCCGCCTAGCAGATGGCACAGTTGTTAAAAACTTGACGCCTATGAGTCTGTTTCCACTTTCAGAGGATAACAAAAATATTGTCATTCTTGATGCTAATCAACTAGAGGTTTTTTATATCGACGATTTGCAGCAACTAGAACCAGTTTTGGCAAATGACATTCAAGTGGCGTTACTTCGAAATCGCTTCATCTTGAAACTCCTTAAAATTCACAAGGTCACTAATCTTAGGACCCCTGCAGAATGGAATGTGCTTACCGATCGGGGCGAATCTTCGCTTATTTTCTCTTCTGAAGAAGCTATTCGCAGGCTTCCCGAGGATGGCGCTTTGATTCAAGATTCTCAGGGAATCAGGTATCTTGTACCGAAGATCGGGAGTTTGGATTCGTTTTCTCGCAAAGTTATTGAGTACTACATTTAACAATTATGAACATTAAAATCACACAAAACATGAAATTCATCAAAGGCCCCAGCGCTTGGTTCAAGCATCAGGTTTGTACTTTTACTCTTGATGCTGAGCAAATCAAACACCCTGATGATTCTAGGCTGGCCTTGTTAAAAGAACTTGCTCTGCCCTTGCCCGCTAACTCAACCTCGTTGGGTTTATGGTTGGCGCAATTGGCTAATGCGATTCAGAAGTTTGCTTCTTATCAGGGAGATTTTTTTTCGTGTCGGGTTCTTGCTTCAAAAAAGGCCCGTGAGAATTCTTTGATCATTGCATTTTCATATTTGGAAGAAGAAGTTGCTCGTGATTCTCTATTGTGCGCTTTGTATCTTGCGCAAGTGTCTACGCATTTGCCTTGCGATAATTCTGCTGGCATCGCTAATCATATTCAAAAATTGGGACATAAAGTCGGGCTTGGGCCGAGCACCTATGCAATCTGGGAAGCCGCTTTAGAGCAACAAATTCCGGTCTGGAAGTTGAGCGATTGTAGTTTGCTGCAGTTGGGGTTGGGGAAACAACAGCAGCGGGTTTGGACTGCCGAAACAGGGCAAACACCCTTGCTCGCAGAAAATATTGCGCAAGATAAAGATTGGACCCGCCATCTTCTCGAAACCGTTGGCGTTCCCGTTCCTCAAGGTAGAGTCGTAGTTTCTCGCGAAGATGCTTGGGTCGCTGCTCAGGAGATCGGCCTTCCTGTTGTTGTAAAACCCCAGTTTGGAAGTCAGGGCAATGGCGTTTCCATTAATCTGCATTCGGAGCAGCAAGTGCTTGATGCTTTTGATAACGCCAACGCTTTCAATTGCTCTGCTGTTGTAGAAAGCTTTAAAGAAGGTGCGGATTATCGTATATTGGTGATTGGCGACAAGATGATCGCTGCTTCTCTTCGCGAGCCTGCGCAAGTTGTTGGCGATGGCGTTTCCTCTGTTTCTCAATTGGTTGCCGCGGTGAATCGCGATCCACGAAGAGCCGAAAGCCATGCGGGCGTTTTGAGTCCTATCCCACTTGACCCTATTTCGTTTGCTGTTTTGGCTTCGCAGGGGTTTGATCTAGATTCAATCCCTGATAAAGGAGCAAAAGTACTTATTCGCAAAAATGCCAATCTAAGTACCGGAGGCACTGCAAAAGATGTTACCGATTTAGTTCATCCGCAGGTTGCAACTCTTGCGATTTCTGCTGCCAGGCAGTTGGGGTTAGATATTTCGGGGGTTGATATTATTACCAGCGATATTTCCAAACCCCTTGGTGAAACGAATGGCGCGGTTGTTGAAGTTAATGCTGGGCCTGGCCTGCGCATGCATCTTGAGCCTTCCGAAGGTCAAGGGCGGCCTGTGGGCAAAGCAATAGTCTCTATGCTTTTTCCGAAGCCAGCTAAAGCGCTTATTCCTGTAATAGCGATCATTTCTGCAAAGGGTGCGAGTTCGATTACGGAGTCGGTTTTTCGAAAAGCACAACAGCGTTTTGGTGCTACGGGATTAATTGGAACGGATGGCCTTTTCGTGGATGCGTTGAAAATCGCGAAATCCTCTGGGTGTGCTCGGGCAGATGTTTTGAGATTATGCCAGCATCCAGATTTAAAGGCTTTGGTGGTGGAGTTTAGCTGGGATGAATTCATTCATCAAGGATTGGGCCTTTCCTGTTATTCGTTGATTGTTTGCGCGGATGCCCCTGAATCAGAACTTTTTACCCAACCTGAATTACTCCAGCAACTTCGCCATGGATTAAGTTCTTCGGGTAAGATTCTTCTTCCAGAACATCTTGCAGCCTTGGCCCCATCCCAGCCTTCTTTTTGGTCGAAGGCCCTGCTCTGCTGCACTTCCCCATGGAATGAATGTTTAAAATACGTGGCACTCAACCCGAGTGGTATCTTTCATACTTATGGTGATAAGTTGAGCTTTTACCGGGGTGAAATCAAAGAATCTGAACGCACTCTGCCTAACATGCAAACCAATGAGTTGAATCTGGTTGCTGTTGTTGAGCATCTGCTTGAACAGAGTGGCGAATAATTTAGCCTAGGAAGAAATCTTATTTTGCTTTTGCATGCCCATGAGTTTTCATGGAGGCCAAAATTTCGTTGGAAATTTCAGAAGCGATGCGATGTTGCTGGCCGCTATCTTTTAACCCAGAGTTGGATACTATCATTTTTGATGCAATTGCGATGGGGTTGAATCCTGCAATAATGGCAACTGGTGCAGTGCCCGGCATTTTTCTACCGCTATCTGAAGTGTCCATAAGGAAGAATGGTTGGCCGCCACTTGTTGTTGGGTCGGAAAGTGCAGCATCAACTGCTATTTTTTTGTTTCCTGCTCCAAACCCGATTGCATTTTGCGCCGCTTTGTTGCCCTCGTTTAAACTTACAATTTGGCCGGTTAATCTCCAGCCTTCCCCTTGTGGATAAGTTGGCTGATTCCAAAACACTGCAGGCAAACCTGCCTCAGTAAGATTTTTCGCCACCTGCATCGCAATGCTTTGGCCGATGGGTGTATTGCGATCATGTCCGGTTACAGCATCAGTAACTCTTGGTCGTGAGTCGGCTGCTTTTCGCAGTGGCCCTTTAGGAATAAGGGAGTCATCTTTTGCCAGTTCATCGGCAAGGGCTTTATCCATGGAGAAAGGAAGAACATAAATTCTTGAGGGGTGTTTGGTGGGCCAAGAGATTGCTGCTTTTTGGGTGGTGCTTTTGGTGGGGCCTTGGGCAAGGGTAAAGGCGTTGATTGAGCAAGTGAAAAGCGCGATTAGTAGAATGCGCATAAAAGACTGATTCATTTTGATCTTCCTTGACTGTGTTGGTCGCATCCAATTTGCGATTATAGTTTTATCCTAATTGAAAGTAATCAATTCAAGCAAGTTCAGTTGGGATTTGGGTTTCCGGGGGATATTGTTTGCCAGTGATGAAACTTATGATTTTAATTGTGTGATCTTGTATATGATGGCAATATATATCAAGGAACGATCCGTTTATGAACAAGCCAACTAAAGTAATCCCGGTGTTTGCCAATGAGGCACAGGAGCGAAAGTATTGGGAAGCGCACGATTCAACGCAACATTTGGATTGGTCGAAAGCCCGCATGGTGATAATGCCTAACCTGAAACCGACCACCAAGACTATTTCTCTCCGGTTGCCTCAGCACATGCTAGATTCGATTAAGTTGGCAGCAAACGCTCGTGATGTACCTTATCAATCCCTGATCAAAGTGTGGCTGCAGGAAAAACTGAACAACGGGTAAGTAAGCCCGATGGCGCAAGCTACTATAATAATCGCAACAGCAGCCCTTTTTGGGGCTCTCGTTATTTCTCCGGTACAAA
>CALARU010000095.1 GCA_937888715.1 uncultured Planctomycetaceae bacterium
CAAATGCAGTTGAAGGCGTGATCACTTCAATGTTGAAGGGTGATTCAGCCAAGGCTCCAGAGCCAACGAAGACAGTGAAGAAAGTAGAGCCAACTACTCCTGCTAAGCCAGCTCCTAAGACTCCAGAGCCTGCGAAGACAGTGAAGAAAGTAGAGCCAACTACTCCTGCTAAGCCAGCTCCTAAGACTCCAGAGCCAATGAAGACAGTGAAGAAGGTTGAACCCGCTCCTGCTCCTAAGACTCCAGAGCCTGCGAAGACAGCTAAGAAGGTTGAACCCGCTCCCGCTCCTAAGACTCCAGAGCCTGCGAAGACAGCTAAGAAGGTTGAACCCGCTCCCGCTCCTAAGACTCCAGAGCCAGTTAAGGAAATGAAGAAGGTTGAACCAGCTCCTGCAGTTAAAGCACCTGCCAAGCCTGCCACGACTGATGTAAAAGAAGAAATTGTTGAAGTGAAGAAATCGCCCATCAGGGACTTCTTCAGGAAGTTGTTCAACCGATAACAGTAGTTTAAAAAGTAAGCCGGGGTCTCTTATTATTAAGAGACCCCGGCTTTTTTATTTGCCCATTCATATCTACATTCTTGTTAGAACTGAAGTTTCAGCTTCCCCAGACGATCTACGGTTTCTTTCATGAGTGCATCTTCTTCAGCTTCATCCTTGGCGATGTAGGTGACCGAAAATCTTAAGAAAGAGCCTGCATCATCCCACGGAACGCAGCACACCGATTGCTCGGTAATAAGGAATTGCGAGGCTTCTTCTGCGTTAGCGAAAGTTTGCCCGATACAACCCTTGGGCGATTTGATGTAAAGAAAATAAGTGCCTTTGGGCATGTTTGCCTGAAAGCCAACTTGGTTTAACGCAGCTACCAACTTCTTAAGCCTTCTACGATACTTTTCTCGAACCTGTTCCCCAATTTCTGGGTGCCTAAGAGCTTCGGCTCCGGCCTGTTGGATTGCCATGAACTGTCCGGAATCGCAGTTATCTTTAACATCGGCATAGGCTTGAACGATTTTTGGATGGCCTGCGACAAACCCAAGGCGCCAGCCAATCATGTTGAATCCTTTGGACATCGAATGAACTTCGACGCCTACTTCGCGAGCGCCTTCAACTTGCAGGAAGCTGAGTGGTGCGCCATCGTAGCTGAGCAGAATGTGGGCTGCATCTTGCACAATGATGATTTTATTTTTGTGCGCAAAATCGATGGCCTTTTTGTAGAAGTCGCGAGTTGCAACTTGTCCGGTCGGGCTGTTGGGATAATTGATGACAAGTAACTTTGCTTTTTCGCAAACATCCGCGGGAATATTGTCGAGATCTGGAAAGAAGTTGTTTTCCGCTAGCAATGGAAGCCTATGAACTTTGCCCCCGTAATATTCGGTATGGGTACCAGCAACGGGGTAACCAGGAACCGTCATCAGGGTAATATCGCCCGGGTTGATGAAAACTGCGGGTAGCATTGCATAGGCGGGTTTCGAACCGATGCAGTGGTTGATTTCGGTGACGGGATCAAGGTTAACATTGAAAACTTTTTGCATGAACCCTGCAGCAGCTTCTTTGTAGGAAGCGATGCCATTATCTGCGTAGCCTCGGTTTTCAACTTTATCGACCTCAGCTTTCAAGAAGTCTCGAACGAGGAGGGGAGCCATGTCGTCATTTTCGCCAATCCCGAAATCGAGGAGCTTGCGTTCTGGGTGGGCAGCAAGTGCTGCGCGCTTGGCTCGTTTGATTTTTTCGAACTTGTAGATTTTGGTGGATTTGCCATAGTTGGCGCCACCGATGCGATCTGCGAAAAGAGACTGAAACCAAGGATCTGTGCTGCTCATAGTGCCTCTGATTATAAATTTCAGGAAAATATGGGTTATGGGCAAAATGCCCGGTCACCCTATCAACAAGATAGCCTAGTCAATTGCTAGTGACTGTTGTATCGTTATTGCAATAGAATAATGAAGTTAATGGGTTTTGCCCAGTTTCTAAAGTAAAAAATGTAAAAGAATGGCATCAAACTCGGCAGACAAGAATTTGGTAGAAGGTTGCTTGGACCGGTTTCCCGGTGCTTGGAATCAATTGGTGGATGAAAATATCCAGTTGATTTCCCATGGAATATATCAGGTGGGCTTTCGTTTGAGTTATCAGGTGACTGCAGAAGATGTGGAAGATATTACCTCGGAAGTATTTGTTGAGATCCTCAAGGACGATTTTGCATTTCTTCGCGGGTATCGTGGCGAAAGCAGGTTGTCGACGTATCTTTGCACCTTGGTTCACCGAAAAGCAGTCCAAGAGCTTTATAAGCGAGTGCGCTATTTAAATGGTAATAATGGAATCTTGGGCTCTGATTCATATTCGCAAGGATCAACTTCCGATGTTATTGAAAACAATATTTTAAGGGAAGCAATTTCTAGGTTGGCTATGCCTGAGAGGGCAATGATAGGAATGTTTTATTTTGAAGGGCGAAGCTATAAAGAGATAAGCGAAAGCTTGGGGTTGGCGATTAATTCAATCGGGCCGATGCTGGGAAGGGCGAGATTAAAATTAAAAGGTTTGCTTGCGTAGTGATTAAGGGGCAACGCCTCGGGTACGCTGGATGGGAGCGCCTTGATCGGGTGCCCATCGTGCAAGATCAAAGCCTGGTAGGCTTGATAAATCGCCTCTACTAAATAATCGCTCTGACCGCTCTGGTGTTACCGTAGTGACTTGCATATCGTTTAAGCGCAGAACCATTTCCATTTTTTCTTCAGGCCAGACTATCTTGATTCGCTGGGGCAAAATTGCTCCGGTTTCTTTGCTTTGTTGCACTTCGTAAACGGTCGCGTTGCATATTTCCTTGCCTTGTACATCGCGAAGAATATGCCCTGCTACTTGATACTTCCCTTGGGAAAGCGCTTTGCGTAGGAACACGGTCGACTTGCGTACCTGCTTGCCTTGGTAATTTGCAACAGGCTCAACCAGTTCGATATTTTGCTGATTCACTTTTACTTCGTATTGCTTGGATGGGTCGTATTCACCCATGCCCAATGCGCTAACAATCATATCGGGATGAAAAGGAAAGGGTAAACGAACATTTCCTTTTTCAAGTTCATCATAATTGCAATGAAACACATAGGGAACAGGTTCAACCTTACTGATCCAATACCAGAACTCCTGATTGTTGGAGCCAATATCCACTGCAGGTTGGCCAATAACCTTTGCCTTAAGCCTGAAGTTTCTTGGTTTTTGGCAGACCAGCAACCCATCGAGGCCAGGCGCTGTTTGATTACCCTGCTTGGCATCGATTGAAACTTGATTACATTGAATCGCTTGAACACGCTGCCCGTTATTATTGAGGTATGCAACCAGTTGTTGTGCGGTTGGAGTTTCCGAGGGTGCATTTCTAGATGTGTCACGATCTCTTAAACCAGGCCAGCTATTACAACCAACCATCAATGATAGAAGTGCAAATGTGGAAGCTTTTTTTATCAGCATATTTATTTTAAGCAGAGTCATGGCGTTCTCCATTGTCGGGGGGATTTAATCCCAGCCCAGAAGTCCCATGACTTCTTCTTGAACTTTATCAAGTTCGTTTTCGGTCAACTTAGTGTGTAATACTTCATGTTCTGTACTGGTTTTTTGGCATCTTAGCACCAGTTTTTCCATGTCACCAAGGTTTTCAGTTTTAACTAGTTTCAACTTCCGTTTTCGTACCAGCATCAATCCTATTATATACCTGAAGTTCTGTTGCTTGGGGTCGTCCTGCCCTTCCAATCTTTCGAAGCAATCCATCAAAAGGCTTTCATCTACGGGGAAGGTTTTTTTCGCAGTCGTTTCTTTTATCTTGCCTTTCCAATGCGAGAAACATCCTTCTGGTGCACCCTTCCAGTTCTCTTCCGCATAATCCTTACGAACCAACTTTCCCTCTTCATCCGAAAGAACGGTATACACGGTTTCACCCGACTGTAGCACTCTTCCGCTAATCGCACACTTGCGTGTATTCGGTTGTACTTCGTATTCCACCATCGATTGCACTACCTCTTTATCGTATCGGCAACAAGGCAAAAGACTCAAGCGTGAATTTAACAAGAGTCTGAACAAAAATAATTAAGAGCACCGAAATTGCGGACTGGAGAACATGTAAGGGGTCAATTAATCTTTATCAATGTTTCGTTTCAATTCGGAGTTTATTTCCGATTGGGTTTCCTGGCCCCAGCCCAGACAATTCAACCGTACAATCCCCTTGGCATCCAATAGAAATATCTTGGGTGTGGATTCAAGCCCATAACTTGATCGCAAGCCACTGCCATTAAGTACAGCGAAATTCAGTTTATTGGCCTCCGCTTGTTTTTTAACTATTTCGTTATCATCGATCACGCTCATGCCAAGCACGGTAACCGAGTCGCCATGATTTGTTTGCATAGTTTTGGCGAAAGCAAGAATTTCGGTGGAGAGAGGAGATTTAGGGTTGTAGAAGACCAGAAGGATGGATTTACCTTCCAGCCTTGCGAGCCTGAAGGACTCTTGTTTAAGCATGTTTTGGGCAATAAAATCCGGTGCTTTGTAGCCTAACCTAGCCGTTTGCAAACTTGTTGCAGATACCGGCATAATCACAGATTCGGGGCTATCACCCTTCAAGATATTTTCCAATCTTTTGGTGGTCTGGATAATGGCATCACGATAAGGAGTCTGGCTCATGATTTCTGATTGAGTTTTAACCTGCCTTATTAAAGCCTTTGTTTGGGCGGTATACTTATTAATATTCTGGGTGTATGAGTTTGCAGATTCTCGGTAGTTCGTCGCCAGTTGAATTTCTTTTTTACGATCTTGAAATAACTGCCCTGGGTAAACCAGACTAGTTTCAAGTTCAACGCGCAAGGTGCTTTTTTGGGAAGGCTCGTTATGTGCGGGTTCTTTAATTTCGATGGTGCGTTCTAATTTCTGGGCGACTCCCAATTGTGGATGAAGCCAAACAGCATCAGTTCTTTTCCACGCTTGTCGGTCTGCGCGGGTTTTTCCCCAATCCTCGGTTTGTTGGGTGCCAATTAGCTTGATGCATTTAACGCCTTGTACCATTTCAGTACCTAAAACAGTCCAGATGCAAACAGGCCTGCCATCTTCGTTGGTTTCCCAAGTGTCATTTTCAATAAGTTTTGTTTTTGGTAATTCGATGAGGTAGCCGCATTCGATGGTGGATGGCCCTTCTAAGGATATCTTTCCGAGATTGTGACCGGGTTGAATACTGCCTTTTGAATCGCAACGGAAAGTTTCCAAGCGGACAGAAGTTGCAGGAGGTTCGGAAGTGATAGTTGGTAATGTTGCAGGGTTATTGCGTTGTTTTAGAATAGTTAGGCATGCAAGGTGGGAGCTTTTTTTTTCGGTTTCTAATACTAGGCAACGCGACTCAATGCGGTAGGAGCGTTGGAATTGAACCCTGCTTGATCGGGCTTCTTCGGTGAATAAACCGCGGTACAGCAATTCTTGCGAGAGTTGAACCCGAAAACTTATATTGTTTGCAACCTGCATGGATTTCGCAGTTTTGTTTTCTTCTGCTTGTGCCAATCCTAAACCTGTTGCAAGTATTAAAATAGAATACACTGTGGCACCTCTCCCAAACAGGATTTTAAATGAAAACCTAAACAGTCCAGCGGGGCGGATTATAACAATGCGCCTGATTTTCACAAGATTGCTTTATGCTGACCAAAGTTCCACCGGGATTAAAGTTATGCCGTATATTGTGCAAACACCCTGATTGATCGCTGATTTAAAATAGGGTGTTTTATTCTGGGTTAAATCTGTATTTTTGAATAGGTGGGAACTCTGGGAAATTGTATGGTTTCGAATATTTCAATGCTCTTTATTGGTATGAATCTAGTAAACTAGGACCATTGCTTAGGAAAAGGGTAACCAACGTTGATTCATGGAGTCGTACTTTGTTTGGATTACTATTTGGTGTCTTTCTATTGTGGCTTTCGATTACCGTGGTGAGCGGTGCGTTTTCGCATTTTCTCCAAGGTAGAATTTATAGCCAACCAGCGGATGGCTTTATTTGGCGCGCCCCAGCAAGTGGTGCAATAATTACCCTGACCCTTGGATTGTGGATGATGTTTGATTATGGCTCGCCTGGGATTTACAGGCCCATTCATGAATTACAGTCCTACACCCCAGATAACAAAAAAGCCAATTTGAAACCCGAGGATGGCGCGCCTTATCCTTCCATGACCGTCACTCGTGCAGATGGTAAAAAAGAAGTGTACTTCAAGCAGCCCGGCAATCGCCTCGAGTACAAATCTAAAATTAATCTGCCTTTGCCTTCCACACCTGTTGCAATAGAAGTTGAAGAAGACGGTAAAATCTCGGTGTTCAAGCCAGAGAAGGATGCCAAGGGTAATTACCTTCGAAGGACTGGGCAATCGCTGTTCTATAAAGATGAACGTGGAAGGCAGATGATTGAAGGAAGCTTGGGGTCCCTTGTGATTAATCGCCCCGGTGCTACATTTTTAGTTTTGTTCCTACATCTACTTCATTTTCTGGTTTGGTTTGCCTGCCTTTGGTTTCTGTTTGAATTTCAGCCCTTGCATGCCTTTGGTTTAGGGGCGGCCTTCTGCCTTTTGATGACGCTATTCTTTTTGCCACCGCTTCTCAATTTCACCGAGACAGTATCCAAGCAGCGAACCAAGCCCGAAGTTGTTTCAACGCCCACCAAAGCAGCATAAATTTTATTAAGGATGAAGCATGCCATTGACCCGTGTTGCGCTATTAGAAAAATTTCGTCATCAACTCTCGCAAGGAAAACCCATCGTGGGGGGTGGCGCAGGAACAGGTTTAAGCGCCAAGTGCGAAGAAGCAGGTGGCATCGATCTGATCATCATCTACAATTCAGGCCGATATCGGATGGCAGGGCGTGGTTCGCTTGCAGGCATGCTACCCTTTGGTAATGCCAATGAAATTGTGAAGGAGATGGCTTACGAAGTGTTGACTGCGGTAAAACATACTCCAGTTCTTGCGGGTGTTTGCGCAACCGACCCGTTCATGTTGCGGGATCATTTCCTTAAAGAACTTAAGGATTTAGGGTTTGCTGGGATCCAAAATTTTCCCACGGTTGGATTGATCGATGGATTGATGCGCGAAAATCTTGAAGAAACCGGGATGAGCTATAGCCTTGAAGTTGAATGCGTTGCTGCTGCTAGAAAAATGGAATTATTGACGACCCCTTACGCATTTAATGTTGAAGAAGCAAAACAGATGACCCATGCGGGTGCCGATATTGTGGTGGCGCATATGGGCCTAACTACCAAGGGCGCAATAGGAGCAAAAACAGCGAAATCTTTGGAAACCAGTGCTCTCGAAGTTCGAGCAATTGCCGAGGCTTGCAAGGCCATCAGGCCCGAGGTGTTGGTGCTTTGCCATGGTGGGCCGATAGCAATGCCCGAAGATGCGCAATTCATATTGGATCGGGTGAAAGTGGTGGATGGATTTTATGGTGCTAGTTCGATGGAAAGGCTTCCAGTGGAAGAAGCCATCGCCAATCAAACCCGTGCATTCAAGCAAATGAAAATAGGTGCTCGCTAGTTTTTTAGAAGCATCTGCCTTGCAGCGATTGCAGCCCCCAAGATGCCTGCATCATTCCCTAATGTTGCGAAACAAATGTCTTCGCCTTGGGCACATTCTTTAAACGCCTGATCTTTTACAAACCAGCGGATGCGGTTTAAGAAATCATCTCCTGCCGCAATCATACCACCACCCAACACTACTTTTTCCGGATCAAAGAAATGAAGGATGTTTATAATCCCCAAAGCGAGTGCGGAGGAAGTTTCTTCGACGAGTCGGTCTGCGAGGGGATCGCCATTGCGGGCCGCATCAAAAACATCCTTGCAGGATAAAGTCTTTTTTTCAGCAGGTTCATGGAGGTCGGAGATTTTGTTGAAATCCTCTGCAAGTGCCTCGTAGGCCCGTTTTAAAACAGAGGTAGCCCCGGCATAGGCTTCCAAGCAGCCAAAATTCCCACAAGAGCAAGGCCTGGGCCTCGACATTTCAATTCGTGTGTGTCCAATTTCACCAGCCAGCCCGTGTCTGCCTTCGATGATTTTTCCCTGATGAACCAAACCCCCACCAATGCCTGTACCGAGGGTAAGGAATGCCATGCTTTCAGCACCTTTGCCTGCACCGAGCCAAGCTTCGCCTAAGGCCGCAGCATTGGCATCATTTAAGAATGCGATGGGCTTATTGAAAATGGTTTCGAGGTGAGTGCGAACCGGTACATTTTTCCAGTCGGTCAGATTCACTGCATCGAGAATCACACCATTTTTTAGATCGATAATTCCAGGCACTGCAGCGCCAATAGCTTTAATTGAATCAAGTTTAACCCCAGCAGATTCAATACAAAGGCGAATGACTTTTTCCATCAAAGCGAGGCCGGCCTTGGGGCCAGCATTTTTATTGGTGGGCAGCATGAGGGAATGGATTAAGGTTCCCTCAGCGGAAATAATCCCCGCCTTCATTGCGGTGCCACCTACATCCAGCCCAAGATAATGTTGCGAGGTTTCCATTGGCAGCATCGTAGCGGAAACATGAGGGTTTGTGCAGATGAATTCCGGATAAATAAAAAAGGCCGGGGTTTTAAGCCCCAGCCTTTTGGTTGGAAATCGATGCGCTAAAAAGCGCACGAGATTAATGGTTCAGCAGAAACTCGTTGCTGTTGAGGAGTGCCCAGAAAAGATCCTGATAGGGATCCATTGGGCTTTTGTCTTTAGTCCGCATCGCAAGACCCCTGGAAATTTTCAGGGTCTCTGCAGGCCTTGCTGGCCGATTTAGCGTTGCTAAAAATAGTTCGTTGATGATTCTGTTGGGATTCGATTTATTACGAGCCATAGCCATCGAAACCGTTCCTTTTTCTTTTCTGCTGATGGCTTCATTGATATCTTTGCCATTCATCATAAGCAGAGCTTGAACAACGGTACCGTTGAAGTTAACTTCGTTGCCTTCGTCGTCGCCGAAATTGCTTACCAGCTTGTTAAGCCAAACCGTACGAAGGTTTTTCTTGGCATCTTTGCTTTCAGCAGCTTCAGCCTTGGTGGAAACCATCAGGGATTCAAAAAGCTGTTCAGGGCTCATTGATTTCAAAAGCATCCTGCTGAACAAGCCTTCAACTTCAGGCTTATCGTTGGTTTTGTTGGCAACGAAAGTGAGGTTGTAAGCGTTGCTGTTACAAATCCAGCGGACAAGTTTCTTTAAATCGTAGTTGTAATTCTTGAAGCTGGAAGAAAGTTCTTCAAGAAGTTCAGGGTTGGTAGGAACATTCTGCTCGTTGAAGTCATCGATCGGTGAGGTGAAACCTTTACCGAAGAATACACTCCACATGCGATTGACAGCAGATTTAGGGAAGTTTTCGTGATCAATGATGAAGGCAGCTAACTGATCACGCCTGCCTGTGGCTGCAGGACCACTTGCAAGCTTCTTTTCTTCCATGAAGATTGGCTTGGTGGGGAGAATCACACCATTTCGTTTTTCAAAGAAGATGATCTCATCAGAATTAGTTGAAGTATTATCCTTCAGGCCAAGCTCAGGAAGGGTCATCATTCTGTTTCCAGTTTCAGCAGGGGGTGTACCCGTTCGTTCTACTTGGCGAAGAAATGCATTGATGCCCCAGAAATGTTTTTGCGTGATGGAATTATTGAAAGGATGATCATGGCATTGGGCGCACTGCATCTGAATACCAAGGAAAAGCCTGGTAATTCTTGAAGTAATAGGCACCATTTCAAATTGGCCTTCCTGGCTTTGTTTATCCTTCGGAACAGGTTCGCCAAGATGCGCCAAGATAAAATTCACCGCGGCGTTATAATTCACCGCAGTGGTTTTGGTGTTTACACCAGAGGCAGTAATTACTTCTTTTGCCAACTCGTGATAACCACGGTTACTTGCAAATTGATCTTCCAGCCATACAGCCATTTCTTCGTGGTATTTGCCTTTACCGAAGGTACCGGAGCGGGTCAAAAACCAGTTGGTGAAGTGATTGGCCCAATGGCGGGGGTAATCTTCGCTCGCAAGAAGATCTTCAATAATCTGGGATCTTCTGCTGGTTTGCGGGTAGCGCATGTACTTGGTGATTTCTTCGGGGCTGGCAATTCTGCCCACAACATCCAAGCTTACTCTGCGAATAAATTCATAATCATTGATGAACCCAGAAGGTACAATTTTGTTTTCTTTCCAGGAAGCTTCGAGCTTTTGATTGATCGATTTTACTACCTGCTCGGTAATTTGTTTTTCTTCAGGAGTCTTGCCTACGATTGTTAATTTTGGAAAGGTTGGATAAGGAGGCAATGGAGCCGATTTTTCAGCTAGTGGTTCTTTTTCGTCTTTCTTGACTTCTTTATCATCCTTGGCAGCAGATTGATTCTTGGTTTCTTTTTCTTGAGCTGCAGAGAAATCAGCGCTCAGCAATAGGCCGGTGGAAACTGTACCAAGTGCTACCAAGTGCCAAAAAGAGAACTTGGTTTTTGCTTTATGTGCCATGGGTAAAATCCTTGAGGTTGAAAATGTGCATTATAATCTTAAATGCTGCACACTCTACAATTATGACCACTTCATCGCGTTTAAACAACACAAATTGTTAAAAAAGAAGAGGTTACCCGAGGGTAAATAATTCTTTTTTTAGGCCAAATCCAAAAGTTATTAGTTTTAGCTAGCCTTTATGTTATCTCTTAATTTAGTCGAAGGGGAAAAGGAATAAGTTCCCGATAAATTAGCAGGTTCATTAATTATGCAGCTAGATCTCGAAAAAGTACGAATATATGCAAAAAAAGCGGATAATCGGGCCCTGCTTGATCGGGTGACCGTGTTTCGGCAGGGTATGGAACCCGCAGCGATCGAAATTATTAAAATAGAACTGCTCGAAAGGGGTATTTTCCCCGCAGATATCAGTCAACATGAAAGCGCATACAAGGATTTGGTAATTCGCGGGCCAGAAGGATTGCCCAGACTTTGCAAAAAATGCGCCCTGCCCGCAATAAGCCGTGAGTGGGGATGGCTGAAAGTTTTTGGATTTATTCCTCTTTTACCTTGGCAGCATCTGTATTGCGAAGAGCATAAAACAAGGCATTAAGCGCCTAAAAGCAGCCCTTTTATGTAAGGACTGCTTTTAGGTTTTAGAATCAAATGGCTTATTATGCCTTTAAGAAAGTATCGATATCAGCTTGCACAATTTGCTTCGAGGGTGTGTCGAGAGCAGCACTCAACCAGCTCATGATAGTGGGTGTGTAAGGAAGCATACCATTCGCAAGAGCGGCTTTTAGCCTGATTTCTTTGCGAACTCTTTCCTTGTTCTTTTTCGCGCCATTTTCAATCCTAGAGCGGCGTTGATCTTGTTTCTGCAGGGTTTTACGAAGTTTTCGGGAAATAGCTGCCATGTCAGGCCTCAACTTTAAACATTAAAATTACAAAAATACAGTTACTAACAAGGATATTAAGATTTTGGTGCGTTGGCTAGGGGTTGAGCTTTCTTATACCGCTGTAAAGATGCTTCCTTGGTCCCAATTTGCTTTTCCAAATCTTGAACTTTTGTTGTTAGCGTGGTAACTAATGCTTGCGCTGCAGGCATTGCCTTTTGCATGGCATCAATCTGCTTGGGTAATGCGGGAACCAAGGGCGTAGCAGCAATAAGCTTCATTTGGGCATCTTTAAGGCCTGCAA
Source organism: uncultured Planctomycetaceae bacterium (assembly GCA_937888715.1). Lineage (GTDB taxonomy): Bacteria > Planctomycetota > Planctomycetia > Gemmatales > Gemmataceae > UBA969. The sequence goes on from CALARU010000095.1 coordinate 11,649, forward strand.
CAGTCGCGGTATAAGCTACAGTTTTCTCCTGAAGGGCCTTTTGTAAGGCGGGTAATTCCAGCTTTAATTTATCAAGCTTTTCTTGAGCAGCAGTCACATTTTTTGCCAAGACTGCATCTAATTTGTTCTTATCCGATTGCTCTTTAATTTTTTTCAAGCTGTCCGTACTTGCTAGAATCATGGCTTCCCCGGCTTTAAGTTCAGAGGTGGATTTTGTCTGCAGGGCCAATGCTGTGGCCTGATTTGCGGTCAGTTGCTTGATTTTTGCAGGTAGGTCTTTGACCGCTAGGGTGGCATCTGTCAGGCTTTTTTGCGTTGTTGCCAAATCTCCCTGTAATTTCGCATCTTGAGTCTTTGCAGTAGTTAATTCAGCACTTATTTTCGACAATTGTTCACGAAGCAAAACGATTTCCTTGGCGGAAAGCTCAACCCGAGCTTTAAGGGTGGGCGGATTACTAGGCAAAACATCCACCTTTTTTCCATCTGCAAGTTTGTATGCAACTACATTGCCATTCCAGTCGCCAACAAATGCAAAAACAGCGTCGTGTGAAACAGCAACCCGAAGCGCCAAATCGGTCAGCGGTTCCATGGTTAGAATTGCAGTTCCATCACTTTTCCAAGACTTTGAGGTTTTATCCCTGCCGCTGGTAACAATGGTGCCATCCCGATGAAAAACAAGTCCCTGCGCACCACCTGCGTGAGCGGGAATTGATTTAACCAAAGTGCCGTTCTCGACTTCCCAAAGCTTGAGAGAGGCATCTTCACTCACCGAAGCGAGAATATTGCCATCTGCACGCCAAGAAAGATTGTTGATGTAATTGGTGTGGCCTTTAAGGGTAAAATACTCTTTGCCGTTGTGAGATTCCCAAACGAAAAGATTTCCACTACGATCGCCTGAAGCAAAAAGAACACCATCTGGACTGTATTCGATGCTGGTAATCCAATCAGTATGTTTTTTGATTTCGTGAAGTAGTTTGCCATCGACGGTGGAATAAACACGAACGACTTTGCTAGGGCCACCAAGAGCAATTCGAGTTTGATCGGGGCTGATATCAGCGGCGAGAACAGCGTCAGATTCTTGGCCAACTGTCAGGACTTTTTGTCCGGTCTTAATGTTGAATAAAGTAGCGGAGCCATTTTTGCCCCCGCGACCGCCCCCCGCAAGAAGGAATCCACCATTCCTACTAAACTTTAAAACGGTAGGAAAGCCATCCGGGAAAGGAAGGACGCCAAGGTATTCCATAGTATCGGTGTTATAAAGCACGATTTGCTTCTGACCACCCACTGCTAAAAGAGGGGCCCAAGGACTAGCTGCTAATCCGATGACTGCGTTACCTTTAAGGGTAACAACCAACGGATCAAGCGGAAGAGGTTTTTCAGGCATGGGTGGTGGGCCATCAGGTTTGCCCCTTCGAACGGTACCCAAGGCAATATCGGCGGTGGGTTTATTCAAAGCCAAAGCCTTGCCATCTGCTGTTTCCAGCAGCCCCTCTTTGATCCATTTTTCAAGCATTACAATTGAAGTATCTGCAACTTTTGGGCTTTTAGGGGGCATGAAGGGTTCAGATTTATGAGCAACCATCTGAAAAAGAGAACTGCCCTCAGGGTCGCCCGCCTTCACAATAATGCCGCTGCTCCCACCTTCAATTACTTTGCTGTAACTATTAAGAATAACCCCCGAACTTTTTTTGTCCTGGTTATGGCAAGCAACACACTTGTCTTGGAAGAAAGGCAGGATATGATCTTGATAGTTGATTTTCTTGGCTGAAGGCTGTGCAACGGCTGACTGGGTTGCCAAAGAAAGCAATGCTACCAGCAAAATGATAGAACGAACCATGACCTCTGCTCCGTAATCTTAGTGGTTAAACATATATTCGCGGGTATTAAGCACTGCCCAGAAGGCATCTTCCAGAACCTGCTTTTTATCCTTCTCAGCATTTACCAAGGCGAGCACCTTAGTTTTTTCATCCGCAGAAGGCATTCTAGATAGGCAACGAACATAAATTTCGTCCAAGATTTCTTCTGGAGTTTTCTTGTCTTTAAGAAGCTTACCAATCAAATTGCCCTGCGTAATTCGCTGGGTCGTTGCATCGCCATTAAGCAGATGCAAACTCTGGCTTAATGTTGGATCCAGCTTCACTTCGCAAGAGCAAACAGATTCGCGAGTGGCTCTACCAAAGGTTGTAAGGAAGTAGTTGGAAACCTTACCATCAGCAATTTGTACGGCCCTTGCACCAAGAGGCAAACCAGGAAACTTGTTCTTGGTTTCAGTTACTTGGCTAATGCAATCCAAGAAGGTTTCAGCTTTGATTCTTCGGATGGAGGAATGGCTAAAGTTCTTGGTATCGCTTTCGTTGCTAGCATTGGCCTGGGTTGAAAGCTGATAGGAATTGGAAAGAACAATGTCCTTCACAAGGCGTTTGAAGTCGTAATTGTATTCGGTAAACTTCTTGCCTAATTCTTGAAGTAACTCAGAATTGGAAGGAGGGTTGCTGACTCGAACATCGTCAACTTCATTAATGATGCCCAGGCCAAAGAAGTGAGTCCAAACCATATTGGAAAGATTGGTTGCAAAGTAAGGGTTCTTAGGAGATGCAAGCCATTCAGCCATTAACCCTCTGCGATCTTTGCCAACAACATCGGGAGTTTCACCGCCCAAATACTTGGGTGCCATGCGCCTGCCACCCAAAGGATGGTTGATTTCGCCACTGCCACTGTTGAACACCACGAGTTCGCGTGGGTCATCAGTTCGTTTTCTGCCAATCTGGGTGAAGAATGCAGCGAAACCATAGTAATCATCCATGGTCCAACGATCGAAAGGATGGTTATGGCATTGAGCGCATTGGATGCGCATGCCCATGAAAACTTGAGCAACATTTTCAGTCACTTTAAGAATGTCGGTTTCATTCTGATAGTAGTTGGTAACAGGGTTGTTAAAGGTACCACCGTTGGCACCAAGCAACTCTTGAACCCACTGATTAAGGGGCACATTGCGTGCGATACGATCTTGAAGCCAGTTGTAATAAAGCAGAGTCGCTTTGTAACTAACTTGGTTGGAGCTGCGAATTTGTAAGAGTTCAGCCCACTTTAAAACCCATAGTTCTGAAAATTCTTTTCGTTCCATAAGTTCTTTGACAAGTTGCTCTCTCTTGTCTGCTGATTTGTTAGCCATGAATGTTTTGTATTCTTCAACCGAAGGAAGCATACCTGTAAGATCGATGAATATCCTGCGCAAGAAAACTTCATCAGAGCAAGTAGCAGAGGGAGCGATACGAAGGTTTTTAAGCTTGGCATTAACCAAGGTATCGATGTAGTTCTTTTCAGGGGTGGCTGGAAAAGAGAATTTCAAATCTTTGGGAAGAACAATAAAGGGCACGCCCACGGTGAAGGTTGAAAAGCGAGCCATCACAAAGGCTTCGCCACGATCGCCTGCAGTTACCAAGCCATTAGGGCTTACTTTGCCCGAGCTATCGTTGCTGCTAAGAAAAAGCGCAAGGGAAGTAACATCGCGTTCTGAGCCATCGCTGTACTTGGCCCGAACGATTAATTGTTGGGTGCTACCTTTGCCATCCAAAAGAGCGTTTTTAGGGAAGAGATCTACTGATACAGGGGTAGCAATGCCTGCTGGATCTTGGGGGCCACCTGCATCGACCCAGCGGACGAGGTCGTTGTAATATTGTTCGCCTACTGCAAACTTCTGACCACCGGTATGAGGTACTTTACCTGTGGACTTTTCAACCACAAGGCTCTCCTCAGGAATCGCAAGGTTGATCCTTCTGCCATTGAGTTCGCGGGTCAAACGATAATGATCGCCATCGGGATCAAAACCGAAAAGAGAAAGACGAAATCCATCTTTGCCTCTGGCAGCGCCATGGCAACCACCTTGATTACAGCCATTGCGTAAAAAGATAGGCATTACATCGAGCTTGAAGCTGATGGGCCTATCTTTGATTGCATCTTTAACATCAACTGGAACTTGAGTAGTTTTGCCTTCAAATTCTACAGCGATAGAGCATTTGCCATCGCCTACGGGAAGGACTTCGAGGTTGACAATTTTGGCAATTTTGGGGTCGCTGATGGTAACTTTGGCTTGAGCGGTTACATCGCGGGTAATGCCATCTGCGTAGATGGCTTGAACGATGATGCGTTGTTTTCCACGGGCGGATTGAACATTAACATCGGGAGGGAAAACCGCAATGCTTACAGGTGCGATTGCCTGAATCGAAGTTGCAGAGGCAAACAGCAATATTGCACAAGCGCCTGATAAAACAGAAATCTTCATCGTAGAGGTCTCCAGAAAGCTTATTTCTTTTGGGGTGTTGGTGTGGATTTTTGGGCTTTTTCGCGTTCTTCTTGTTCGAGTCTAAGCTTCTCAAGCCTGCTTAATCTCTTTTCGCCTACTGGGGCAACCACTGCTGGTTTGCCTGGTGTTGCAGGTGCAGTAGCAACGACTTTGGGCGCCGCTGGTACATCGATTCTTATTTCCGTTCTGCCCAAGGTATGCACAATTGCTTCGCCATTCTTGGTGATCACTGCAGAGCAAACAATGTTCTTGTGATTACCCACGGGTGAGGTTTTATCGATCTCAATTTTGACAAGAATCTCTTTGGTTTTAGCATCGATTTCAACGGGTGCTGCAGTGACTTTCAATGGTAGGCCAATTAATTGCAGTTGGGCCTTGCCTTCAAAGGGAGTTGTTTGGGTTATCTTGCAAAGGACTTCAGAAGTTTTACCCTGTTCGATCGCACTTCGTTCGATGGAAGCAGTAATGAACGGCGCGGCTATTTCCAAATTAAATAGCTGGGAGGAAGCCCAAACCACGCCTGTAGGAGTGCTGGCATTTGCTATAAGTGCGGTTTTCCAATTCTTAATCCTAGCACCTGCATTGGCAGTGATAGCAAACAGGCCTTCGTTTTGGTTTTCTGGAATGGTGATGGCTGCAATTGTTCCAACACCGGGAGGGCTATAAACTGGAATTACAGTTATGGGGCCTTTGAATCCTTCTTTTCGTTGTACAACCACTTTCAAATTCATCGAGCCATTCTGAACCAATGGCACCTTTGGTTCGATCACTTGAATAGAAAATGGAGCTTCTTCGGTAACAGCAACACCCAGTGTTGGCATGTTATATCTCCAGTAGATCGATTGCCCTGGACTGCCAAAGGTAAGTTCTGCATTCGTGTTGAACTCTGTATTGCAAGTAAGTTTGGGGTCTGCAGGAAGGGCCTTGATTTCAGAAAGGGAACCTGCAACAGGCGCATCCTTGGTTGCTTCGAAAACCACTGCGAAGGAATCAATACCTGTGGAAACAGCATCCACACTAATAGTAACGCCGGGAGGCAACTTTTCTGCAATCAGTTTTAAATCGCCTGCGAGATCACGCCTTTGAACCGTCATCATGGTTGCAAAGCGATTTCCCTTGGGAACGCTGATGGTTTGCCTATCTTGGGAATACTGTGCCACCTTGGGTATAGCCACAAGTGTGGTGCCTTGAATTGGGGAAAAGTCTACCCGGTAGGTGTAATCAAACCCACCCTTTTTAAGGTGATCCGTAACGGTCAGGATGTATTCTTTGTCGTCTAGGGTTGCTCTGAAATAGCTATCGGTGCCACCCGAATCATCATTGGTTGCAACATTGGCACCGCCAGCAATTGCGAGGGTCATTACTGGATCTAGTGGGGAACCGTTCTTGCGTGCAGCGCATCGAATATCAACCACCTGGCCTTTAACACCCTTGAAGCGGAAGCAATCGACATCGGCATTCTTTTCGATGATGCCATTGAAGCTGCTGGGGAAGGTTACCAAGGTTGCTTTATCTGGTGTATCATTGGGCTCAACTTCAAAACTGTTTGGGAAGTTGGAAAGGCCGAAGCGAATACCGGAAGGACAAATGCCTTTTACGTCTTGGGGGAAGATCTTAAACTCAGGATCAACTACAGAAGGAAGCTTGATCTTTTGTTTCATGGGGCCCGTGGGATCACCCAGATAAGTAACTTCGATTTCTTCTCCGGCTTTGCCACCCGAGGGGAATACACCTGTAGGCCTGGGGAAATTACCAATATGAAGACGGTATTTGGCATTCCCATTTCCACCATAGGCACTTTCACGAACCAAGATTACATACTGGCCATCTTCAGGGGCAACGATGGAGGCGAAACAATCCTGCCCGGTAAGGGGTGAATCATCGCGTGCGCTTAGTTCAAAGCGTTTCATATTGAAGATTGCAACGAAGGGGTCGAAAACAATGGTACCAAGGCGCATGCCTTCGACTTCTGCACTGATACGCTCACCTTTTTTTGCTTCGACAAGGAAATAATCTGCGTCTTCATTGTTGGCGACGCCGTGTACTGTAACATTCATTGCGATTTTTTGGGGAGTTGCGAACTCTGAATTAGGTTCTTTTTCGTCGATTACGGGAAGTGTACCCACATAAAAGGTGCGCAGTTCACTAATGCCAGTAGCGGTGCGAACTCGAATTCCATATTCGCCTAAGCCAGCATCAGGGCTAATTTTCACCATGGCTTTTAACTGAGTATCGCTCACCACGGTCATCTTCGTGGTTTCAATCCCCTTGCGATAAAAGAGAAGTTCCTTGGCATCGGTAAGTCTTGCACCCGTGAAAGTTAATTCAACTTCGGTGCCTCGTTGCCATCCACGAGGAGCAATCCCACCAAGATTGGGGGAGGCTGCTTTAAGGGAAGAGGCAAGAGCCAAGACAGTGATGGACATCAAGAAAAATCTAGAGAGAAAAATCTTCATGGATGAGTCTCAGTACTTAAAATTCGAGCAGCCTTAAACAAAGCTGCTCACAAAATAGGGAAGGCAAGTTGTAGCCCCCGGCAGAAGTAAATCAGCCGGGGATACCATATTAATTACGACTGCAATTAAGCAAGGATTTCTTTGACAACCTTGCCATCGCGAACAATATCAATTGGCCTGTTACCAGGAGCAACGAGGCGTTTTTCGCCATCGATACCCAACTGATTATACACGGTCTTTGACAAATCTTCTACAGAAAGCGCATCGTCTTCTGGTTCAGAAGCGGTGGAATCGGAGCTACCGTAAACCATACCCTTCTTGATACCGCCACCAGCGAGCATTACGCTGAAAACTTTAGGCCAGTGATCGCGACCAGCGGTTGCGTTGATCTTAGGGGTACGACCGAACTCGGAAGATACCATGACCAAAGTGGAGTCGAGCAAACCAGTGCGATCCAAATCGCGAATCAAGGTTGCAAGGGCCTGATCCAAAGCTGGGGCCTGACCTGCCATAGCTGCCTTGATGCCGCCATGCATATCCCAACCACCGTAGGTAAGGGAAACAAAGCGAACGCCTGCAGCAACAAGTCTGCGAGCCAAGAGCATACGCTGACCAGCAGAGTTTTGACCGTATTCAGTGCGGATTTCTTCTTTTTCTGCACTGATATTGAACGCTTCCTTGGCTTGATCGGAACTGATCAGGCTGTAGGCTCGTTTGTAGAAAGTATCCATTGCGTCGAGGTTGTCCGACTTTTCCTTGGTCTTGAAATGGTCATTAACCGCTTCAAGCATGGATCTTCGTTGTGTAAAGCGGCTTACATCAATTCCGCCTGGAAGCTGCAGATCGCGAACAGAGAAACCTTTGTTCGCTGGGTCATTGCCCAAGCTGAAAGGCCCGTAAGCAGAGCTTAAGTAACCAGAGCCTGCAAAAACATTAGGTTGGTTAGGAATGCAGATATAAGGAGGAAGATTGTTTTTTGGCCCAAATTCATGGGAAACAATACTACCAAAGCTAGGGTAGTTAAGTGCAGGGCTAGGGCGATAACCAGTAAACATGTTGTGCGTGCCGCGTTCGTGTGCAGCTTCGCCATGAGTCATGGAGCGGCAAACGGTGATTTTATCAGCAATGGCCGCAAGGTTTTTGAAGTTTTCGCCAAAGTATACGCCTTCGAGTTTGGTTTTGATCGGGGCAATATCGCCACGATATTCAATAGGAGCTAAAGGCTTGGGATCGAAAGTATCTTGATGGGCCATGCCACCTGGAAGATAAATATGGATAACGGATTTAGCTTTGCCTTCAACGGTAGGTTTGCCACCAACGGAATCAACCGCATGGGCTTGTTGCATTTTGAAGTATTCGGGGAGGGTGAGGCCAAGGCCGCTAATCATACCGATTTGGAGAAAAGACCTACGGTTTTGTTTTTTAAAATGAGCGGGGTCTGCAAACCAAGTTCCAGGTTGATGAGCCATTGTTTTCTCTCCGGTTCCAAAAGATTTAAAAAGGTAGGAAATTAACACATATTTCAGGTAGGTACACTTATATTACTATAAGACAAGCATAATATCAATGCAAAACAAATGCATAAAAAATTATTTAAGCCTGTTTATTAAATATCGGAATTAATGTGGTGTCAAATAAAAAGAACTAGATAAATCTGATTTAAATGTTCTTTTGTACAGGTGTGGTGCCGGAAATACTGTAAGTATCGGCATCTTTTCCCTGAAAAGCGGTGATAAGCTCAGCTAAGAAGCCGATGGACATCATTTGTGCGCCCAACAAAAGGAAGGCAGCTGCATAAATGAGGAGTGGGCGATCGTGAAGCGGTGGAAAAAGAGCGGGTTCCCAAAGCCTGATAATCCATGTAATCGCTAAATAACCAAGGCCCAAGGTGCCGGTAAGGAAGGAAAGTAAGCCTGCACCCCCTAAAAGGTGCTGGGGTCTTTGGCCAAATCCGGTCAAAAATTTTACGGTTAATAAGTCTAAAAAACCTTTAATGAACCTGCGCACCCCATATTTCGAATACCCAAACTTGCGGACGCGATGCTTGATTGCCAATTCTCCCACTTTAAACCCTCTTGCAGCGGCCAACACCGGAATAAAACGGTGCAATTCGCCATAAAGTCGGACTTCCTTAAAGATAGGTGCTCGGTAGCATTTCATACCGCAATTGTGATCGTTTAAATGCACATCAGTAAGGTTGCTGACCATTTTGTTGAATATTTTGCTGGGGAAGGTTTTGTGCCAGGGGTCGAGTCGGACTTTCTTCCAGCCGCTTATTACATCAAGGGGTGTAAAGGGTTGGCCATTTTTTGCAGGGCCGCCTTGTTCCAGTTGCTTTAAGAAGTTTGGGATTTCCATCGGGTCATCTTGAAGATCTGCATCCATGGTGATGAAAATATCCCCATTTGCTGCCTGAAACCCTGCAGACAAAGCCGCAGCTTTGCCAAAATTTCTGCGAAACTTTATTCCCCGTGTATTCGCATTAGCGGCGGATAGTTCGCAGATTTTATCCCAGGAGTTATCTTTGCTGCCATCATCGACGAAAAGAATTTCCACATCTAGATGATGAAGTTGTGCGACATTTATGATTTCGCCATGCAGAATAGCAAGGCTTTCATCTTCGTTATAGACGGGGATAATAATGGAAATCATGGCTGGGGTGCCTGGTTGGAGTTGGGTTGAAAGTTTTCGCCTAGGTTTTTTCTATCGTTTGCTCGGGGTTTAATCCAGTAAAACCCAAAAGCGGTTAAAAGTTCTGAAGCGGTCCAGATGACACGAAGTAGAATCGCTGCAGTAACAGCTTTCGGCCCAAGTGTGGCGGCCATCATGATTTGTAAAATTTGTTCGCGAACGCCCAGTCCACCCGGGGTTGAGGCTACAAATCCTGCAACATTCGACAAAGTTACACAACCTGTACACCAGATAAACCGTGAAAAGGTCATGCCATTTACCGAGGTATCCATGGCTTGCCAAAGTACCATAAGGCTTGCCCCAAGAAAGAACCAGCAAAGCATGGAGGCCAAAAGCCCTCGAAAAAAAGATCGAAGAGATCCGGGGATTACAAGCAATTGCTCTGCGGGCAGAAATCGCTTCCCCAGTCTCCGCACTATAAATGGAAACACGCCTGGCATGATTGGAATCCCAGTGACGATCATCAAGAAGGCTGCAGCGGTTATTTGTGTGGTTGAAGTATCAGCCGAAAGAAATCCCAGCAAAACCGCCAAAGTCGCCCCAGTCGCCATTGTAAAAAGCACTTCGTAAATGGAGGTCACCACTCCCGCGGTGATGGTGACATTTTCTTTCATTGCAGAATTGATGCGAAGAAACAAAGCGAGGCCTTTGCCGGGTACATATTTTCCCAATTGGGCGATGTAAAAGCAGCGTAAACCAAAAGGGAGGGAAA
>CALARU010000096.1 GCA_937888715.1 uncultured Planctomycetaceae bacterium
AAATATAATGAGCATGCAAGGACTGCCCAAAAAGCGTGCTCTAAATCTAGAGGCTCAAAAATACTTTGCTTCAAATAAGCAATCGATGCACCTACCTTTGAGTTTGTGGCAGCCTTGGTGCCATTCAATGCCAGCAGGCAAAGAGCTGTGGGGCCTGGAACCGGATCTAAAAGCTTTCCAAGAACCGTTTTATTCCCATAGTTTGCGCCTCCCTCATCCATTAAGCGGTCAAGCAGAAATTCAATCCCTTCCGTCACTCTGGGATTATCCTGCAAACCAGCCGACCTGAGAGAAAGAAGGGCCCAAGCCGTGGGTTCCACCCAAGAAAAAGTATTAAGAGACCAGGGCCACCCCATAACTTGGGGATTTATACCCTTGGCATGAATTTCCATCGCTCGATTGTTTTTTGTAACGGTTCCTTTTATTTCAAGCAAAATGGAAGCCATTGAAGAAATAGCTGTTGGATTAAGCTTAAGTTTTACGAAAGTGAAAAGCACGATGGATGTAACCCAAACAGCTTCCGGCCTACCATTTGGTGAAACTACAATTCCATTGGGTCCGATGCAAGATTCCAAAAATGCAATAGCAGAAGCAAACTCTTTACTTGATTCATACTTACTGTTTTTAAGTGCCAAAAGGGCTAAACAGGTCGGTTCTATCGAGGCAGCTTTATTTGAGTAATAAGCCCAACCACCGATTGGAACAGCATTTTCAATAAGCCAATTTTCCAAGTCAAATACAGATTGGCTATGCATGGATTGGTTTTCTATCAGGATTTAATTTGGAGTCGACCCTGAACTACGGAGTTTACTACGCAAGAATTTTGCCCTGGCAGTATTTCTTTCTTCACCATCAAGGGTGCTACCCATCAATTTTTGCAAATGGGCTGGCTGGGTCTGAATAAACAATTCATTAACCGTGTTAATATCAACATCTTCAATCATCTTCATATGAATACCAAGTCGAACATAAGACAAAAGTTCCATGGTTTCATCAGAGGTCATCATAGTGGCAGAACTGAGAGTACCAAAAGCTCTGGAAATACGATCCTGAAGGATTTGGCCATTATCTTTTTTCCAAGCAACACGGGCCTGCCTCTCATAATCAATGATTTGAGGAATCACGCTATAGATTTCATTAAGGATAGCCGTTTCGCTTTTACCTAAAGTAACCTGATTGGAAATCTGGAAGAAGTGCCCAGAAAAACGGCTGCCTTCGCCGTAAAGGCCGCGATGAGTAAGATTGATACGCTGCAATGCGCGAAAAACTTTGTCGATTTGCTTGGTGAAATCCAAGGCAGGCAAATGCAACATCACACTGGCACGCATTCCTGTTCCAACATTAGTTGGGCAAGCGGTGAGGTATCCAAATTCTTCATGAAAAGCGTAGGAAACCTTTTTTTCCAGATAATCATCAAGCTTATTGATGGTTTCCCAGGCGCTTTCGAGAGAAAACCCCGAGCGCATCACCTGTAGGCGCAAATGGTCTTCCTCGTTAACCATAAGGCTAAGGGATTCCAAGTTACCCAGAGCTACGCCACGAGGGCCATCATTGGCAGCTAATTCTCTGGAAATGAGCTGTCTTTCGACAAGGAATTGGCGATCGAGCGTGTTTAGAGCGGTAAGAGAGACATACTCAAATTTTTGTTCAAATTCGAGCGTTTGAATGCGGTCTTTAAGAAGGTTTTCGATTTCAGCTTTTTGAAAGTTACTAGCTCGATTGGGAAAAGGAAACCCAGCAAGATTTCTTGCCAGCCTAATTCTGCTGGAAATCACAATATCCGATTCAATACCACTGCCTTTAAGCCATTCACCACTTGATTTCGAGAGTGCTTCAAAATTCATCCGGATTTTCCTTTTCTCTAAGTAAATCCCTTAACCTTGCGGCTTCTTCATAGGATTCTAGTTCAATTGCTTTTTTAAGCTCCTGCCTGATTTTTAATATCTCATCAGATCTTTTACCTGAAAGATCCGGATTGCGCTTGGGTATTTTACCAAGATGCTTTTTTGAATGCTGAATTTTTTCGATTAACGGCTCTAGACCCAGTTTAAAATGATTATAGTCCTTGGGGCAACCCAAGCGCCCCTGAGCGCGAAAATCCATGTAGCGTGTTCCACAGTCTGGGCACACTAATTTTGATAATTCATCCGCCTCTTTTCCAATATGCTTGGAAATCAGACCCTGCAAAATACCCGGAAGGTCATTATCGGATTGTTTAAGCAACTGCTTAGCTTCTGCACATTCTTTGCAAATGTTCGTGATTTTTTTTTGGCCGCCTACGATGTCGGTCAAATGGATTGTCGCAGGTTTTGAACAGTACTTACAAATCATGATTTAAATTGGCCAAGGGAAAATTAATATTAACTTACTGGTTCTCAAGCAATCGTATTTTATCTCTAATACCTGCAGCCTCTTCATATTTTTCTTTTTGAATAACCGATTGAAGCTGTTTTCTTAAAAGATCAATTTCTTTTTGAATATTTTTGTTTGTGCCATACCTAGTAGGAAACTTACCACAATGCTTGGTTTCTCCGTGAATATTCTCCAAATAGGGCAATAATTCATCATGAAATACGGTGTAGTCATGGGGGCATCCCAAACGACCCGAATTTCGAAAATCAGCAAACTGCATTGCACAAGTTTCACAAACAGCAGAGGTTGCCCCAGCTAAATTCTCTACCATTTTCACTATAGAAGGCCCAAGATCTACCTCTATGGTTTCTTTTTCCAAAACTTCCTCTTGCAAATACTTCTGTGCACATTCTTCGCAAAAATGGCACTCCTGAACATTATCTTTACTGACTATTTCAGTAATGTGCATCGTTGCGACTTTAGGACACTTATGACATTTCATCTGCTTGTTTCCTCGTAATTCAATATTGAAAATCAAGCCATTACAAAAACTATCCACTATCAAATTACATGAACTATGATTATTTTAGCGGGGTAGTACAAGATGCAAACAGTAGTTTTTTATAAATAGACTATAAACTTTGCAATTTCCTCACCTTTTATCAGGGTTTCCAATGAAAAATATTTACAAAATATGCTTAATTCTAACTCTTTCGCCCCTAACTTGTCCTCTAAGTGCCGAGGAATGGAATGGTTTTCTTGGCCCCAAAAGAAATGGCCAAGCTTTTCCAAATATTGAAGCTTTTGTGAAAGAACCTCAATTAATCTGGTCTGCACCAGTTGGAGATGGGTTTAGTGGCCCGGTTGTTTTTGCGGAAACTGTTTTTCTCCATCATCGCATTCAAAACACTGAAGAAATCACATCCTTCTCACTGAAATCAGGAAAAGTAAACTGGAAAAAGTCTTTCCCCACAACTTATAAAGATGATTTTTCCAGAGGCGATGGCCCTCGCTCTACACCTGCGGTTAATAAAACCGCAATAACATCTATTTCCCCTGATGGAATACTGCGGGCACTTAATACTAGCAATGGGCAACTTTTATGGGAAAAAGACCTGGTCTCTGAATTTGAATCGAGCAAGATTTTTTTTGGCTTTGGCAGTTCGCCCTTAATTATTGGCGATAAATTAATTGTAATGGCGGGTGGCAAAAAAGCTGGTTGTGTTTGCATTGATATCAAAACTGGCACCCTTATTTGGAAGAGCGGCAGTTTTAAAGGAAGTTATGCATCGCCAGTCGTTTCCAAATTCGCTAACGAAGATTCGGTTTTTCTTTTTCACCGCGATGGCCTTTCTATTCTTAAATTAATTGATGGCTCAAATATTGGAATGTTTCCCTGGCGAGCCAGATTTGATGCTTCAGTTAATGCTGCAACCCCCTTAATTCAAGGCGATGAAATTTTCTTAACCGCCAGCTATGGCACAGGTGCTACTTGGCTTAAATTTAGTTTGGGAAAGTTTGAAAAAACTTGGGCCAACGACACTTCACTTTCTTGTCATTTTGGCACCCCAATTATTTCGAACGGCTACTTATATGGCTTCCATGGCAGGCAAGAAGCTGGAGCAGAATTTCGTTGTGTAAATTTAAAAACTGGAGAGGTTTTATGGGCAAAGGATGGAAAAGGTAGCGGTAATTTAATCAAATTTAATAATCATTATTTGGTATTAGCAGAAGATGGAACCCTCTTTTTAAACAAATTCAATTCCACCAAATGGGAAGCTGTTTATTCTCAGAAAATCCTTAATAACCCCTGCAGGGCCCAACCAGCCTTTACAGACAAATTTTTGCTAGCAAGAGATGGCGCTAAACTGATCTGCCTTCAAATAGCGCCCTAACCTTTAAATACTTCTGAACAAATATTAATGCTTTCCCCAAGCCACCTGACCAGCGCAGAAGGTCGAAGGAAGGAACACTCCGTTTAAACGGTATAAACGGACCATTTTACTTCAAAATTGGAGGAATGGGCAATATTTGAGGGCATATTTCAACCTTTTTTAATTTACAATCTTAATTGTTAATACGGGATTCAAAACACTAGGTGAAATCATGCGCATTTATCAATTCTTAAAGTCCATGGGAATTTCATTTGATATTATTCAACATCCCCCAGCTTTTTCAGCCCAAAAACTTGCTAAATATCTGCACACGCCAGGCAGGCAAATCGCCAAAACCGTTCTCCTTAAAACCATAGATAGTTATAAAATTGCAGTTTTGCCTGCAGACCAAATGCTTGATAAATCACAGATCGAACTTTTGATCGAGACAAAAGTTAAAATGGCAAACCCTCTAAACATGTCTGAACTTTTCTTTGATTGCGAATGGGGGGTAGTCCCAGCATTTGGCTCCGCTTATGGAATTTCCACCATCGTAGATTCTTGCCTTCTTGAGTGTTCCAGCATTGTTGTTCCTGGGCATTCTCATCTTGAATCCATCCGCATCAATGCTAAAGATTTTCTTGCCTTAGAGAACCCAATGTTTGGTTCATTTCTTAAACCAGAAATGGTTGCAGTTTAAACTTCCTAACAAAATCTGCTTTAGGGTTTAATTTTCCGCCTTCAGAAAGTATTCTGAAGAAATGAACATTCTTGAAAATTCCTACATAATTACCGGCCCGACTGCCTCTGGTAAAACCAACCTCGCAATCAAGTTGGCTCAGCATTTAGATTCAGAAATAATTTGCATGGATTCCATGACTCTTTATAGAGACATGGATATCGGTACAGCCAAACCCACCCAACATGAACAAGTTCTGGTTAAACACCATTTGGTAGACATTTTACTACCAACGGAAACAAGCAATGTGCAATTTTGGCTGAAATGTGCTACAGAAATTGCTCAAGCATTGATCGGTAAAGGAAAGTTACCCATTTTTGTTGGTGGCACTCCCCTATATCTAAAAGCTTTAATGATGGGGTTGTTTGAAATCCCTGAAATCCCCAAACACATCCGTGCAGAATTGGAGGCAAAATTCCCCCAAACTGATTTTGCAGACGCTCATCGAATGCTTTCAGAAATCGATTCTGATTCTGCAAAAAGAATTCACCCAAATGATCGACGCAGAATTATTCGGGCATTGGAAGTTTGGCAGGGCCTAGGAAAAACAATTAGTTCTCTTCAAAAACAGTGGGAAATAAGCACCAATAGCCAATTCAACCCAGATAAAATTCGATGCATTTGGCTACAAATGCCACGCCAAAAATTACATGAACGAATTCATATTAGAACTAAACAATTACTTAAAAATGGTTGGGTGGATGAAGTTCTGCTTTTACGCCAAAAATATCCAAATCTTAGCAAGGAAGCTTCCCAAGCTATTGGGTATTCTCAAATCTCCAAATTTTTAGAAGGATCGTTAAGTTTCGAAAAAATGGAAGAAGCAATTAATCTAGCCACTAGGCAGCTTGCAAAAAAACAAGAAACTTGGTTTAGGCACCTTTCAGGTTGTGTGCCTGTACCTTTAGAAAATAACTTCCAATATTGGAATTTCGATATCGATATGAAGCCAGATATTCTGGTATGATAGATTATTAAATATTTTTTAATTTTATTTTGTTATTAATGACAAATAATTTTAAGGGCGTTTGTAGTTATAAAAAGTTTATGTCACAAAAAGTAACAATTCATGTGCTCGAAGGTTCTGATAAAGGCATCGCCTTTCGCTCGTTGAATTTACCTGTTTCTATTGGCAGGGAAGAAGGCAACAACATTCGCCTCAGTGATGAAAGAATCAGCAGGTTCCACGCTAAGATTCAAAACGATAATGGTGAAATAATCCTTACAGATCTTGAAAGCACAAACGGAACAAGAGTAAATGGCAATACCATTCATATTCGCAGATTAAAAGCGGGCGACAGAATAAGCATAGGAAGATCAATTTTGCTGTTTGGCTCAGAATCTGAAATACGCAATCGAATTAACTCAATCTCAAGCATCGCAGAAAAAACAGGCAAAACCAAACTTTCCGATGATACAGATCAGGGTACCGATCAAGCTTCAATAATCGTAGAAACCTTCGACCACGATTTACCTGCAAACTTAGAACCCGACCAAACAATTTCCATCCAGCATGGCAATGTCTTCCTTGGCGACAAACCACTTCCCCCTCTACCAAGAAAACTTTCTCCATCCCAATCAGCAAGACTTGCAGAATTATTTGAATACCTTCATAGGCAATTAACCATTGCTACCGAAAGTATGAGCGCCACTGATGAAGATTCTGATATTTCATTAAAATACTCTGATTGGCAGAAAATCCAATCAATCCACCTGATCTTGGCTAAATATGCCCGTGCCATCATTGATCCCGATAACCTGCAACCTTAATATCTCAATAATTTTTTAACGATCAATTCTTATTTTTTGCTTTATAATCCAAATTTATAAATTGAAATAGTCTCTTTTAATCATTGTTACCATGGGAGTGCCCAAGGATGGCGGATAAATCTTTTGCTCATTTACATTGCCATACCCATTACAGCTTGCTTGATGGCGCCAGTCGAATTCCCGAACTTGTCAATTATGTTAAACAACAGGGCATGAATTCTGTGGCGCTAACCGATCACGGGAATTTATACGGGGCGATCGAATTTTATAAAGAATGCAGGGCTGGCGGAGTAAACCCAATCGTTGGCTACGAAGCTTATGTCGCCCCAAAGGGAAGAACAGATCGGGATGCAAAAAAGCGTGGGGATGCAGGATTCCATTTAACCCTTTTAGCTAAGAACAACAAAGGTTATCAGAACCTGATAAAAATGGCATCGATAGCGTTCCTCGAAGGTTATTACTATGTTCCGCGGATTGACAAAGAAATTTTAAAAGCCCACAGCGAAGGAATCATCTGCCTTAGCGGTTGTGCATCTAGTGAATTTAGCGACTTTATTCTTCAAGAAAAACATGAGGAAGCTACAAACCTAGCTCGATGGTTTGCTAAAATTTTTAAAGACAGATTCTTTGTGGAGATCCAGAATAACGGAATCCCCATTCAGGAAGAATGCGCCCGTGGGGCGATCGACATTGCTAATAAACTTGGCTTACCTTTGGTAGCAACCTCGGATGCCCACTACCTAAGGCCTGAAGATAGTAACGCCCACGATGTTCTGCTTTGCATCAACACCGGAAGACTTCGAAGTGACGAAAATCGCATGAAGTATGGTTCTGACCAATTCTACATTCGTTCCCCCAAAGAAATGTACAAGCTGTTTCCAAACCAGGAAGAAGCAGTTAAACGAAGTCAAGAAATTGCTGACACTTGCGATATCCAGTTAGATTTCAGCAAAAGACATTTCCCAGTTTTTTCACCACCAGATAAAAAGACCCCCGAGAAATACTTAACCGAATTATGTGATACGGGCATGAAGGAACGCTATGGTGAAAACCCACCTGAAGCAGCCAAGGAAAGAATTGAAAAAGAAATTGGCATTATTTGCAGAATGGGATTTGCAAGTTACTTTTTGATCGTCGCAGATTTTGTCAGATTTGCAACTGACAAGGGAATCCCTAGTAGCGCTAGAGGTTCCGCCTGTGGGGCACTTGTAAGTTATGTTCTCAAGCTGAGCCATGTAGACCCACTTGAATATGGTCTTTTATTCGAACGGTTTCTTGATCCTAACCGAAGCGAAGCCCCTGATATCGACATCGATTTTTGCAAGGAAAGGCGCGAAGAAGTTATCGCTTATGTTCGAGAAAAGTATGGCGAAGAAAGTGTTGCACAAATAGCAACATTTGGAACCATGGCTGCCCGAGCTGCAATTAAAGATGTGGGTAGAGTTTATAATATCCCGCTCGATCGCGTAACCAAACTTTGCGAATTAGTTCCGGAAACACCCGGGATAACCCTTCAAGAAGCAATCAATGGTAATTCAGAATTCAAACATGCGATTAATGATGATCCGCAAATCAAAGAGCTTATCGATATCGCACTAAAGCTAGAAGGTACAAATCGCAATGCGGGTACTCATGCTGCAGGCGTGGTTATTTCGAATGGCCCGTTAACAGATTATGTACCGCTGCAAAGAATTGTGCGAAAAGGTGATGAATCGCAACGAAAAGAAGAAGGCGTGATCACAACCCAATGGGTAATGGGAGATCTGGAAACCGTTGGCCTTTTAAAAATGGATTTTCTGGGGCTTCGAACTCTTACCGCACTCGATAATGCAGTTCGCATGATTGAAAAAAATCATGGTGTAAAAATAGAACTAAACAGCATTCCGCTCGATAACAAAGAAACTTACGACTTATTGCAAAAGGGTGATGCAAAAGGTGTTTTCCAATTGGATTCAAGCGGTATACGCGAACTTCTTAAGCGCATGAAACCGGATAATATTCGAGATATTATTGCGATTATGGCTTTATACCGCCCAGGGCCACTAGAAGGCGGCATGGTTGATTCCTACATCAATCGAAAACATGGCAGGGAAAAACCGGTATACGCACACGCTGTCATGGAACAAATTCTTTCCGAAACCTTTGGAGTCATGGTTTATCAAGAACAAATCATGCAGATTTTAAACCAATTGGGGGGTATCGAATTATCCAGTGCCTATGCATGCATCAAAGCAATCAGCAAAAAGAAATACGAAATCATTGATAAAAGAAAGGAAGAATTCATCAGGGGGGCAAAAGAACGTGGCCTCGACGAGAAAACTTCTAGCGACATATTTCAATTGATCGTGGTATTCGGTGGCTATGGTTTTAACAAGAGCCATTCAGCGGCTTATGCACATATTGGCTTTCAAACAGCTTATTTAAAGCAACATTACCGCCCAGAATTTATGGCCGCCCTTCTTACCAGTGAAATAGAGGATGGGAATAAACGCGATAGCCTTGTAATGCATATCGATGATGCACGCCGCGGGGGAGTCGAAGTTTGCCCTCCAAATATCAACTTAAGTGATTCTGATTTTGTTGTAGAAGATGGCCAAATTCTTTTTGGACTTAGGGCAATCAAAGGTTGTGGGAATAACGCTGCAGCAGAGATTGTGCGTAATCGTACGGAACTTGGCAAATACCGAGATATATTTGATTTTTGCGAACGAATTGATCTTAGGTTAGTAAGTAAAGGCGTGATAGAAAAACTAATCAAAGCAGGTGCACTTGATTGCCTTAGGGCGCATAGGGCCCAATTAATGCATCTTTTGCCCAGAGCAATAAAAGGCGCGGTTGACAGGCAGCATGATAAAAAATCGGGGCAGGGCAACTTATTTGCCCAGGTAACTGAAACCACCGCAGAGGAAGATAACAACAGCAAATCAGTTTTAATTCAAGTTCCAGAATGGAACGAAACAGAAAAACTCAAATTCGAAAAAGAGGTATTAGACTTTTACTTCTCTAGCCACCCGCTAACGCAATTTGAAAAAGAAATTCGCAGGTTTTCCACACATTCTTGTGAACAACTGCGGGATTTACCTGCAGACCACGAAGTTACCCTCGGGGGAATGATTACTCAAATCCGTTTCATGAACACCAAAAAGGCCAAGAACGGAAACACAAGATATGTACGCTGCAGGATAGAAGATTTTAATGGTGGGGTTGATTGTGTGATGTGGCCTGATGATTACCTTCGATACAAAGACGAATATCAGGAAGACCGGGTCTGTTTCTTTAAAGGCAAAGTAGAGCGAACAAGGGATGAGCCTGGCCTTATCCTACAAAGAGTATTCAGCGTGGAACAAGCATCAAAAGAACTTGCAAAGGGGCTTTACTTGCAAGTTTCATTGGGTACAAACAAGCCCCACGAGATCAATCAAATTGCGGAAATATTAAAAACAAGCCCTGGATCTTGCCCAGTATTTCTTTCGGTTCGAGATTACGCAAAAAATCTTTGTGTGCTCAAGTTAGGACGGGCTTTTCAAGTCAATCCAAACCGCTTTCCAGTTGAAGAACTTGAAGAAATTTTAGGGCAGGGGAATGTCAAACTAAGTTAGCGCCTTCGATTTCTAAAAGGGTTTTCTTTAAACTAAAACTTGCAGAAAACCCTCCTAATGTTTTATCAGAGGCTATTACCCTATGGCATGGTATCAGCAATAAAATTGGATTCTTCCCGCATGCATTACCAACGGCTCTGCATGCTTTTGGATTGCCTATCTCAATTGCAATTTGCTTGTAATTTTTAGTTTGGCCAAAGGGAATAGCAACTAATTTATTCCAAACTTTCATTTGAAAGGGCGTGCCTTTGGGGTTGAGCTTTATGGGAACTTTTTTCCCCGCATAAAAAGAATCAAGCAAGGCAATAAGGTGATCACAATTATTTATTTTCTTGATCGAAACACTACCCTCAAGCGCTAAAACGAACTTATTTACCCGTGAAGTTTGGTCATCGATTCCTGCAAGCAAGAACCGAACGGATAAATAATTCCAATAAATACTAAAGTAAAAGCCTTTATAAAAACAGGAGCTGATTACAAACTCAACCACCTCGTTATCAGGAGAAAGGCTACTCATAAATTGCGTTTAAATCTGGACATAATGCCAAGATAAATAAGCAATGAAATTGATCGAAGAGCTTCTTTCCAATTAACTTTAGAAGAACCAGCCCTACGATCCTCAAAGATAATCGGGTATTCACCCAATTTGCTGCCACACCTATATACTCGGAAAAGCATTTCTTGTTGAAAGCTATAACCTTTAGACCAAACTCGATCGAAATCTACTTCTTTTAATTTCGAAGTTCGATAACAACGAAATCCACCACTAGCATCACGAACAGGCATCCAAAAAAGAAGTTTAACCAGATAATTCACCGAAGTACTAATAACCTTGCGTGAAAAGGGCCAATTTTTAGTACCACCGCCAGGAATATACCGAGAACCAATCATTACATCTTTTTCTGCCATCCCCTGAAAAATAGGAGGTATATATCTTGGATGATGACTAAAATCAGCATCGATACTCATGAAATAATCAAACTCATTGTTAATAGCAAACTTCATTCCAGCCACAATCGCTGTGCCTAGGCCTAATTTGCCTGTGCGATGAATTGCGTGCAGATCTGAAAGTTCTTGGGTAAGAACATCTGCAAGTTTACCCGTACCATCGGGGGAATTATCATCAACAATAAGGATATGTGCTTGGGGCATGAAATTTTTAATAGACTCAACCAATGGCCTAAGGTTATCGTGTTCGTTATAAGTTGCGATACTGATCAGGAGTTTACTTTGATTTAATTCCGCCACATGATCTCCAAGTAAATTCAACTATTTGATAAAATTAATGATTGAAAGTTTAACTAAAAGGTTATTTTAAAGCTATATAGCTTTGAATAACCCAACTTTGAGGAAGAAAGATGGCTGCGACAGACCCGATAAAGATAACCTGCCCAGAATGCAAAAAGGTAATCGCTGTGCCCCCAGACTTACTTGGAAAGAAAGTTCGTTGCAAAGGATGCAGCAAAGTTTTTGAGGCACAAAAACCAGCCGCCCCTAAAGAAACGGCAAAGCCTGCTGAAGAAGACAAAAAAAAACAGCAAGCGGGGGATGACCCCGATGATGATGGTAAAGCCTATGGCATGCACGATATGATATTGCAAGCCCGGTGCCCTAATTGCGCCAAGGAACTATCGAGCGAAGATGCAGTCTTATGCATTTTTTGTGGTTACAACAATTTAACCCGACAAATAGCACAGACAAGAAAAACATACGACATCACCGGCTCCGACATATTCTTCTGGAATTTACCCGGGATTATCGGAGTTATTCTTTGTTTAATCTTGCTTACATTCAACATCGTTTACATGTTAAAGATTGATGAGTGGTGCTCTCCGGAAGAGGGCAAGACTGATGCTCCTTGGTTTGGGTTTTTAGCCCATGGGGCAATAAAGACGTGGCTTTATATAATTTCAGGCTATATACTATTCGTAGTCGGAAAATTCTCTTTTATAAGGCTCGTGTACGAAAACAGACCTAAAGAAGAAGAAAAGATTTAATCAACATAAACCCCGTGAACAATCGCCCAGTTCATGCTTGCAAACCTTAAAACCTACGCCTTAATTGGCATTGATGCTACCCTTGTCGAAGCTGAGGTCGATGTTAGTGCCGGTTTTCCAAAAACGGTTATCGTCGGACTCCCAGAACAAGCCGTCAAGGAAAGCATCCATCGAATTGAACGGGCCTTATCCAATCTAGGCTACTCCCGGACTACAGGCCATACGGTTATTAACCTAGCGCCAGCTGATTTAAAGAAAGATGCAGGAAGTTTCGACCTTCCAATTGCCCTCGGAATTCTTGCCGCAACTGAACAAATACCAATAAAAAAAACAAGCGATTACGCATTCGTTGGCGAACTCGCCCTTGATGGTAATCTCCGCCCCATTAAGGGTGCACTTTCAATAGCCTTGGCAGCAGCTAAAGGTGGCGTTAAAGGCCTGCTCCTGCCATTCATGAACGCCAAAGAGGCCAGTGTCGTAAAAGATCTTTTGATTTATCCCATTCATAACCTTTCAGATTCGGTTGGTTTTCTTACCGGGAAGAAAGTAATTGCGCCCTTGGTTCCCGAGGAAAACTTAGCGTTCGAAAATCTCAACAAATACGACTTTGATTTCTCTGATGTACGCGGGCAGGAGTCCGCCAAACGCGCTTTAGTTGTTGCTGCTGCAGGCGGTCATAATGTCATTATGATTGGCTCTCCTGGAACAGGAAAAACCATGCTAGCTAAAAGAATGGCAACTATTCTACCTCCGCTCACCCTTGAGGAAAGCCTCGAAACAACTCGCATATACAGTGCCCTTGGCAGACTGAGTTCAGATCAATCTTTACTTACTACAAGGCCTTTTCGGTCCCCTCATCACACCATAAGCGATGCGGGAATGGTGGGAGGTGGCAAAACCCCTGCTCCAGGTGAGATCAGCCTTGCCCATCATGGAATTTTATTCTTGGATGAATTACCTGAATTCAACAGGCGCAGCCTAGAGGTTTTAAGGCAACCATTAGAAGAAGGGCAGGTAACTATTTCCAGAGCCCTGCAATCCACAACTTTCCCTGCAAGGTTTGTACTGGTTGCTTCGATGAATCCGTGCCCATGCGGGTATTTGGGCGATACCAAACATGCTTGCAAATGCTATCCCGCTGCGATTGAAAAATATATGGGTAAAATCAGTGGGCCGCTTTTAGACCGAATCGATCTACACATCGAAGTACCCGCTGTGCCATTTCAAGAACTTACAGCTTTATCTGACGGAACATCCAGCACTCTCATGCGTGAACAAGTCAACTTGGCCAGAGAAAAACAGAGCCAACGATTTGGCAAATCAAATTTTATGCTCAATAGCAGAATGAATTCTAAACAAGTTCGAAAGCATTGCGTTCTCAACAAGGAAAGCAAATCATTACTACAAATCGCAATGGAAAACCTTGGGCTTTCTGCTAGGGCTCACGACCGGATTTTACGCATGGCCCGTACAATTGCAGACCTTGAACAAGCAAGCGAAATTCTCGCCCCACACCTTATCGAAGCTATAAGTTATCGTAGTTTGGATCGAAAACTCTGGATGAAATAGATTATTTCCCATTTGCCCAAATGGTTCTTCCGCCATCAACAGGTAATTCAATTCCGGTAATAAATTCGCTTTGGATCAGAAATAACACGGCCCGTGAAACATCCTGTGGTGAACCTTCAGAACGAACGAGAGTAGCGTCGATTGCTTCTTGTCGCTCTTGCAGGGGTAAATCGATGGGAAGCATAACTGGCCCTGGAAGAATGCAATTAACCCGAACTTTGGGATTTCTACTACCAAGCTCCACCGCCAAACTTCGCGTTAGCGTTGGAATCGCCCCTTTGGTAGCAAAGTAAGCACTATAGCCAAGATATGGCCTATCTTGAGCCCAATCACCAATATTAATAATATTCCCGCCTTCGGGTTGAGCGATCATCATAAGACCCGCCAACCTAGAGGGAAGAAAAGTAGCCAAAATATTTGCTTCAAAATGCCGGGATACATCCTTTGAAGATATTTCGAGAAAATCTTTTCGCTCCCAGATCGAAGCACAATTCACCAAAGCATCAAGACGCCCAAATTGCACCTTTATTTCATGAAACATTCTTTCAACATCAGATTCCTGCGCTAAATCAGCTTGAAAGATAGTAGCCTCAATCCCAGCCTTATTTAATAATTCTGCAGACTGTTTTGCTTCAAGAGCCGATGTTCTATAATGAATACATATACGATAACCGATTAACCCCAGAGCATGAGCTACATGCCATCCAACTCTTTGTTTTCCACTACCTGTTATAAGGGCAATTTTCTTAGGCATAATGATCCAACCTTCTTAAATCGAATATTTAAAGTTTGTAGCCATTCGCCAATCCTGAGTTTATCATAAATTATGTTTTGCTAATTAATCTTTAGAAGGAATATCCAAATGGAACCAATTCTTTATGCATTTTATATTATCTTGGGAATTGCAGTCATCAAAATGGCAATTCTTCTTGTACTTTGCAAAGGTAATTTGAGTAATCTTGCAAATGCGATCACTACATTTTTTTCAGTCTTAGCCCAAAGCAAAACTCCTCAAAAAGAAAAAACCATTAGCATTCCCAAAGGAGAAATCAAAGTTAATGCGGACCTAATCTGGCCGCTTTATTTACTGCAAAGAGAAGCCAGACTTATCGACTTTTTACTTGAAGATATCAGTTCCGCACCTGATGACCTTGTAGGGGCAGGTGTTCGTGAGGTGCATACAAAATGCAGGAAGTACCTCCTCGAAAAGTTAACCCTACAACCAGTTATTGCCCAAGAAGAAGGGGCCAGAATCACTATTGAATCCGGATTTAATCCAAGCAAAATAATGCTTACTGGTTTCCTTGAAGGGCAACCTCCCTACAACGGAATACTTAAACACCAAGGGTGGCAGGTATTATCTTCCCAGATTCCGGAAGTAACCGATTCTTTCCGAAAGAATCCCGTCCTTGCACAAGCTGAATTAGAAATTCCCCAAAAGTAAGCAGAACAAAAACATGGTAAATTCACGGTTCTCAATTGGTATCGACTTAGGCACTACAAACTGTGCAATGGCTTACATTGATTCTCAAAAAGAGGATGGAACTGCTGAAGTACTTAATTTGCCTCAAATTGTTCAGCCCGGAGTTTATGAAGACAGGAAATTGCTACCCTCTTTTCTTTATCTGCCTCAAAAAGGTGAATTCCAAAACGGGGCTTTTAAACTTCCTTGGGGAGAAGAGCAACCGTTTGTTGTTGGCGAATTTGCTAAAACCCATGGTGCACTGGTCCCGACTCATTTGGTAAGTTCTGCAAAATCTTGGCTTTGTCATACAGCAGTCAACAGGCGCGATAAAATCCTTCCTTGGAAAGCTAATGATGAATCAAATAAAGTTTCCCCACTCGAAGCTAGTACCTTTTATTTAAAGCACCTAGTTAATTCATGGAACGCACAGTTTGAAACAATTGATAGTGAACTAAAACTTGAAAAACAGGAGGTCGTCCTTACGGTTCCCGCCTCCTTCGACGCTGATGCCCGTGATTTTACAATGGAAGCGGCCAAAGATGCAGGCTTCAAGAAAATCAGCCTGCTCGAAGAACCACAAGCTGCTTTTTACTCTTGGCTTGAAGCAAACAAAGACACTTGGCGCGAACAAGTTCAGGAAGGCGATGTAATCCTAATTATTGATGTCGGAGGAGGTACCTCCGATTTTACTTTGATTGCTGTGGAATCAGATCAAGGCAATCTCTTTTTAAATAGACTTGCTGTTGGGGAGCATATCCTCCTTGGTGGCGATAATATGGATCTTGCCCTGGCATACGAATTATCAAGGCAACTTGCCGCCAATAATGTAAAAATTGATCTCGCACAAATGGTTGCTCTTTCACATGCGTGTAGAACTGCAAAAGAAAAACTTCTAGCGGATAAAGATCTGCGATCTTGGCCAATGACCATTCTTGGTCGCGGTTCCAAAATGATTTCAGGCACAATTAAATGTGAGTTAGAAAGATCAATACTGGAGAAAGTATTACTAGAGGGATTTTTCCCAATTTGCAGTGCAGATGACCAACCCACCTTGCAATCGGGTTATGGGTTTCAGGAAATTGGTCTACCTTATGCAGCAGATGCTGCAATTACTAAGCATCTTGCGCATTTTTTAGTGAAACATCGAAAATCGATCGAGCAAAAATCTTCCCAAGGCAAAGATGGCAAAAAAACATCCGGTGTCAATGTGATTCTTTTCAATGGCGGAGTTTTCAAATCAACCCTACTTAGACAGAGAATACTAGACAATCTTGAATCTTGGAGCAAATGCCCAATCAAAATGCTTTCGCATCAAGATTTAGATTTATCGGTTGCGGTTGGGGCAGCTAGTTTTGGAATTGCAAAAAGAGGCAAAGGCATTCGCATTCGCGGAGGCGCTCCAAGAACTTATTACATTGGGATTGAGTCTTCTGCTCCTGCAATTCCTGGTTTCCCCAGACCCATCAAGGCGTTGTGTGTAGTCCCATTTGGCATGGAAGAGGGCACAGAATCCGATATTCCTGGACATGAATTTGGCTTAATCATTGGGCAAAAAGTCACCTTTCGCTTTCTTTCCTCTTCAACGCGAAAAAATGACGCTCTTGGTACTATTCTAGAAGAGTGGGATGATGATGTTCACGAAATATCACCCTTACAATTAACTTTGGAAAATCCAGAAAAGAACGCTAGCATGGTACCTGTTTACTTACACAGCAAAATAACTGACATTGGTACCTTGGAGTTATGGTGTATCGGCAAAAATTCGAAACAGAAATGGAAACTCGAATTTAATGTCCGCGAAAACAAAGCTAACTCATAAATCAGACTAGGTTTCTTAAAATTTCGTAACTATCAATGGATTTATTAAATAGAATATCTTTGCTTAGCATCAAACCTTGGGTTGAGTCTTGTCCACGAAGAAAGAGAAAAACATGGAATCTGGTAATAATAAAGAAATTAAGCATCCCTTTGCAATCGTACTTGCTGTTACGGCTGGTTTACTCAGGCTTGTACCCCATTATCCAGGTTGCACGCCCATAGGAGCCATGACTTTATTCTCTGGAAATAAAATTAATGGCCTTTCTTCTTGGTTGATCCCTATTGGGGTTATGTTTATTACCG
Source organism: uncultured Planctomycetaceae bacterium (assembly GCA_937888715.1). GTDB lineage: Bacteria > Planctomycetota > Planctomycetia > Gemmatales > Gemmataceae > UBA969. Next base: position 17,487 of record CALARU010000096.1, read on the forward strand.
ACCTTTTGCTTTATTTCCCCTTGGAACAAATATCTTTAAAAGCTTTTTCTTGGATGACACCAGTGATTTATGGGTGTTTTCTACTCAATGTTGCTATTGGAAGATTGATCACACCAGGCAATTTAGTGCTTAAAATATCGTTGTCTTCAGTACTTGGCAGCACACTATTTTTTATCTTTACGAATTTCGCTGTTTGGTTGGGAGGCGATGGAATCGTATACCCTCGCAACTTCGGTGGATTATTACTTTGTTATGAAATGGCGATTCCTTTTTATTCTTATCCAATGCTTACCGATTTATTTTTCACTCTGGGAATTTTCGGTTTAAACGGCTTACTTGAACAAGTATTTTCAACATCAAAGGCACAAGTAAAGTCATGAAATTTGCAGCAATAATAAAATACATCTCTGACGCAGATAAAATTCAATCAGTAAGGCCATTGCACCGGGCTTATTTAACCTCGCTTTTAAATCAGGGCAATATCGCTGCAACGGGCCCTTTTACGGATGGTTTTGGCGCCCTTATCATATATGAGGCACCCGATCATGAAACCGCTGAAAGCTTTATTAAAAACGACCCGTTTAATAAAGAAGGTATTTTTGTTACGTGGGAAGTGCGCCCTTGGCATTGCGTGATGGCAAACAAGGATTTATTTCCCGCATAATAGTTTAAACCTAAGTTGTTTAAAGATTAATTTTTGCGAGTTTGGTGTATTCTGGGCCATCGTGCCTGTCTTCGCTAGACATCACAAGAACCTGTTTTACATCCAACTCATCAGAAATCCAGGGATGGATTTTCCAATGCGAACAAACGACAGAAAAATCAAGATCCTGTTGGTTTAACCTTCCAAGCGAAAGATGGGGCTGAAAATCTCTTTGTTCTTTTCTGTAAAGCCCTTGCTCCTCAAGTTTATCTGCTAGAACATCATAGAGCTTCTGAAAACTTTGGACCGCATCGGGATCAACACCAAGCCAAACAACCCGGGCCCGTCTAGGATTAGGAAAGCAGCCCATACCTTGCAATTTAAACTGGAAGGGTTTTATTTCTTTGCAGGCTTTTTTAGCAAGATCACAGGTTTTCCAAAGGTCTCTATCATCAATTTGCCCTAAAAACAGCATAGTAATATGCAGCGATTCGGGCTTATTCCATTTCACGCCAAGAAAATCGTTTGCCAACTCACTTTGTATCTGCAAACATCTCTTCTGGACTGCAGCGGGCATTTCAATTCCAATAAATGCCCGAAATTTCTTAGCCATAAAAGTACCCTTTAGAATGCAAGCATTGAACGGTAATCAGAATATCGTTGATCGATATCTTTGCGACTGACGCTATTAAGTTTATCCAAACCAAAACCCTCAACAGTGAGACTGGCAACTACCGTTCCATAACCCATGGCCCTGCGAAGGCTTCCTTGAGACTTATCATTGTCAGAAGCTAATGCGCCCATAACACCGCCAGCAAAACTATCGCCTGCACCGGTTGGATCGATAACTTTTTCGGTAGGAAAAGCAGGAACAACAAAAACGCCTGCTTCACTAAACAACATCGCGCCATGCTCGCCTTTTTTCAAGATTACAAACTTGGGCCCGAGTTTTCGTGTCGCATGCCCTGCCCGCACAAGATTACTTTCCCCCGTAAGAAGCATCGCCTCACTATCATTCAAAAGCAAACCATCAATTCTAGGCAACAATTCCAGCAGTTCTTTTTTCTGGATATTAATCCAAAGATCCATGGTATCAGCCATAACAAGTTCAGGCTTTGTCACCTGATCCAAAACCTTTGCTTGGACGATCGGGCTACTATTTGCAAGAAAAACAAACTTACTATCTTTGAAATGGTCAGGCAAAATTGGATTAAAAGTACCAAAAACATTCAAATGAACCTCCAGGGTGTCCCTGATGTTCATATCTTTATGATAACGCCCCTTCCAACGGAAAGTCTTACCTTTTTCTGTAACCAAACCAGAAATATCAATTCCCTTTTTTTCAAAAAGATCTTTATGCTCTTGGGGAAAATCTTCGCCAACAACCCCCACCAATCTTGGCTTGATAAAGTTACTAGCAACTACGGAAAAAAATGATGCTGATCCACCTAAGGCATCATCCACATTCCCATGGGGGGTTTCGATAGAATCAAAAGCAACAGAACCAACAACAAGTAATGACATAAGAAACTCCGGTAACAAGTGTTTAAGATTTCTTTTCCTTTTACTTAGCAATCAAATCCAACGCAAGATTTATCCTTCGCAAGGATTCTTCTTTCCCAAGAATATAAAGACAATCAAAGACCCCTGGGCCAACTTCAATACCCGTGGTTGAAACCCTGAGGGCATGAATCAACATGCCTGTGTTATGATTACCCGCAAGGCAAAAATCTTTCAATGTAGTTTCAATGCTCGCAGCACTAAAATCAGATAGCGCATGCAAAGAAACCGAGAAAGTTTTGAGCAACTCGGGAACACCTTCTTTGGCAACTCTTTTTGCAAGCGACTTTAAATCATAATCAGGATCCGCTTTAAAAAATGGAGCACCATAGGGCAAAATATCACTAAAAATTTTCAGTCGATCTCCGGTTGCATCTATAACTTTTCGCAATGTTTCCAATTCTACTGGCGAAGGAACAGAATTGATAAATCCTGCTTTTTGCATAAAGGGCAGGGCGCCATCAACTTTTTTATCTAAAGGCAAAACCTTCATGTATTCGCCTGCCACCCAGAATAATTTGTCTGGATCAAAACTTGCGGGTGCATTGTTGACCCGATCCAAACTAAATTTCGCAACCATTTCTTTCAAAAGAATAATTTCACTATGGTCATCCAACGACCAACCCAATCTTGCTAGATAATTAACCAACCCCTCGGGCAAGTAACCCAATTCTTTGTAAAACGAAACGGTCGCAGGATTCAAATCATCGCGAATTTCAATTTGCTCATTGGTCCAACCAACAGCATTAAGCTTCTTAAGAACATCGCTTGTAACAAACTTTTTCATATCGCGCTTACTAAGCTTCTTTTTGGAATTGGGCTCATTAACCACCGGAACATGCGCAAAAAATGGCATTGGTGCGCCCAAAGCGAGGTATACTAAAACCTGCACTGGAGTGTTAGATAAATGCTCCGCAGCACGAATCACATGCGATATCTGCATGCCCACATCATCAATTACCGTTGCAAAATTATACAAGGCTCTGCCATCGGGCCTAAGGATAATAGGATCACCAATCAAATTGGATTGCCATTCAACATCGCCCCGAATCAAATCATTAATTTTAATCAATTCATCGTCAGGCACCTTCAGCCTGATTGCAGTCTTCTTTTCATTATAAAGTTTGAGGCAATCATCTGGAGTAGATTGCCGATGTTTACCTCGGTGAACATAAGGTTTTTTAGCCTTCTCAGAAGCATCGCGCTCGGCCTTAATTTCATCAGTGGTCATGTAACAAGGGTAGGCCTTACCCGCAGCAAGAAGCTGACTTGCAGCATCGACATAAAGATGATTGCGTTGGGATTGATAATAAGGAGCAAAAGGCCCATCAATTTCCGGCCCTTCATCCCAATCAATGCCCAACCAACGAAAGCCATCAAGGATTGGCTGTAAGGCCTCAACCTTATTTCGCTCTGAATCGGTATCATCGATACGAAGAATAAATTTCCCACCCGCCTGCCTGGCAACAAGCCAGCTAAAAAGAGCTGTGCGAACACCGCCAATATGCAGGTAGCCGGTTGGGCTGGGAGCAAAACGAGTCCTAATTTCCGCCATGAAATGATTCCCTTCAATCGTAAAATACAAAGATAAATATATGACTTCGGGAAGAATCGAAAGGGATGAAAATTTTCGGATTAGTTTTCAGTGGCAGATTTCGAGTTAGATTTTCCGCCTCGACCTTCAACCAAGGTCACAGTAATCCCCTCTTGAACCACTTTGCCATGTTGATTTATTACCTGCCTGTGCCAAGTAACGGTTCCGCGTCTGCCTCGAGAATTACTTTCTATTTCAAGGATTTTGCACCGGACTTTAATAGTGTCGCCAATATTTACCGGTTCCTTAAAAAACCACTCCTTAAATTGAATAAAAGCAATGGTTCGAACAGGTGGCGCAAACAAACCAAGGCCACTTGAAATGGAAAGAACCAGCAAACCATGTGCAATAGGCTGCCTGAAAGGGGTGGAGGCAGCAAATTCATGATCCATATGAATGGGATTAAAATCGCCACTAACCCCTGCAAAATTTACAATGTCTGATTGGGTGATAGTTCGCCCCAAAGACTCCCATTCGCGCCCTAGTTCAAGATCATCAAAAAACAAATGCTGCGAAGAAAAAGACATCGAATTTTGTTCCTTTCAAGGCAAAAGATTACCTGAGTTAAAATAATTA
>CALARU010000097.1 GCA_937888715.1 uncultured Planctomycetaceae bacterium
TCTTTGAATTCGGTCAAAAGGTAATAATCATCCAAGGTAGATTCAAGGGAAGGCAAATTACGAATACCTGCCTTCAAAGCTTCACCAGATTTAGCTGTTATTTTAAAAAAACCTGATTCAGCTTTTTCATCAGGTTTAATTAAAAGCTTCACTGGACTAGCAATTTTAGATGTTACTTTAATCTCTTCGGCAGACCACCCCTTGGGCAAATCGATTGCTTTAAAAACAATATCTGAAGAATGGCCTGCAACTCTAGAAAACTTAATTGGCACTTCGACCGGTTTATTATCTTTGGGAGCGAAACTTTCTCCATCAACGGAAAATTCAAAATCGGGAACAATCGGAATAACACTCATTCGATAGTAATAAGTTTCTCCACTATGATTGTGTAAATCGGTAATTTTCAGAAATGTTGGCTCACCTGTGAAAGTTACTTCAACAGAAGCATCGCGGCTGGCAGCACCGTCATCGTCTACTCGCTTAAGCTCTTTTCCTATAGCATCTTTTTGAACTACAAGAGGGTCAAGATCGGAACCGATCGAACGAGCATCAATTTTTATCTTGTATTTGTCACCTTTTTTGAATCTAAGTTCAAAAGTATGATCTTTTTTAAAATCCAGACAACCACTGATAATGCAAGATGACTCTAAAAGCATTGATAGTTTATCTATTGGGAACACCAAAGAAGGATAAGGAGTGCATTTAACAGAAAAGTTCCCAGCAGCGCCTGTTTTAAATATTCTAGTTTCGGTCAGGGATGGAGAAGCATTCATATTTAATGCAGCGAATTCTTTGGAAAGGTTCCAGCCTTTTAGTTGAACAACTTGAGGTCTACCTGTTTGCAAGGATAAAGGAAAAACATGATCAATGTACGGTCCCGTGGTAATTGTTAAACGGTAAATATAAGTGTCTGCACCCGAAAATCTTATTGCGGTATCTGGCGTAGATGGAAATGCGAAAACACGAATGCGATAAGTCCCATCATTGGGTGCGATAAATGCGATAAACGGATCAAGGCCAAATCGATCATGATTCTCGGCTAGAATAAACCCATCGGGCGATAAGATTTGCATTGCTGCATCCATGGGCGATTCAATGCCATGATTCCCTAGAAGATGAGCAACAATTGTCTGCCCTTTTTTTGCATCAACGGCGAAAGAATCTGTATCGCCTGCAACGCCTAATTTCCCGTTAATTAAAACGGGGCCAACCCCAATCGATTGGGGTTTAAGATAAGTGTTATTAGGCTCGACTTCTTCGATTTCAGGAATTGTTCCAACCCAAAAAGCCTTGGGAGCAGAAGTGCCATCTTTATTAAATACTCTGAATAATTTTGGGCCGGGAGGAGCTTTTGGATCAATTATAATTGAGGCTTTATTTTTCTCTTTGAACTCAATTTTAATATCTGGAGAATAAACCACGATTTTCGGAGGCCATTCGGGAAAGGTACCACTCAGGCTTGCCTGAACCGTAGTGCCAACCTGCCCACCCGAAGGAAAAACATAAGTAAGAACTGGAGCTACAGCCCTGCAAGGGTTTTGTAATGTAAAAACAACAATTATAAGGTAAAGCAAATGACGCATTACCCCATAAGCTCCTTGATGGTTTCAGGATTACTAACAATATGTGAAGGCCTACCGTTAGGCGCATAAAGAATTTTATCGGGCGCAATGCCCAACTTGGAATATATGGTTGAAGAGAAATGCTCGGGAGTAAGAACTCTTTCGCAAGCTGCGTAACCGCGTTTATCAGTGGCACCAACAACTTGACCACCTGGGGTTCCGCCACCCGCCACCATGATAGACATAGCATTTGACCAATGATCGCGGCCACCATCTTTGTTAATTTGTGGAGTGCGACCAAATTCTCCCAAAACCAAAACCAATGTGGTTTCAAGCATACCCCGTTGATCAAGATCTTTAACCAATGCTGCAATAGTTGCATCAAAACTAGGTAATCGTTTTTCCAAGGTAGGAAAGATATTGGTGTGATGATCCCAACCGCCATCATTAAGAACAATAAACGGAACCCCAGCTTCAACCAATCTACGAGCAAGAAGAGCTCGTTGGCCGAAATCATTTCTGCCATAGGTTTCACGCACAGAATCTGGCTCGCGCTGAATATCAAAAGCAGCTTGAGCTTCTGCAGAACGCATGAGGTCAAGCCCTTGTCGGTAATGATCGTCCATTGCGGTAGCAGGATCACCAACTTGTTTGTCAGCAAAGCGGACGAATTTATCAACAGCTTGGCGCATTTCTTCGCGGCTTACTTTCCTTGAGCCATCTAATTCTTTGGGCAGGCTGACATCACGAACTCTAAAATTAGCACTGTTAGGGCTGCCATCAACTACAAAGGGGGCATGTCGGGCGCCAAGAAAATTAGGGCCACCTGATCGAGTCATCGAAGGTAAAGAGAAATAAGGGGGCAAACCAGGAGGGGCGCCTAATTCTGAAGAAACAACAGAACCCATGCTAGGGTGAAAGCTAACAAAAGCACCACACCCGACTGGAATTCTGGGCGGTGCACCTGTCATCATGTAATGATTACCTGCACCATGGTTTCCTTGATCATGTTGAACAGAACGAACAATGGCAAGTTTATCTGCAATCGAAGCAAGCTGGGGAAGATGCTGAGAGTATTGGATACCAGGGATTTTAGTGCTGATTGGTTTGAAAGATCCCCGGATTTCGGTGGGAGCATCAGGTTTAGGATCAAACATTTCATAATGAGTCGGGCCGCCATCCAGCCAAACTAGGATAACGCTTTTTGCTTGCACTTTACGGGTTGCGAGTTCACGAGCTTGCAAAGACGAACAAAAGCCGCCACCTAATAAACCACCTAAACCAAGAATCAGGCCATCGCGTCGTGAAGGCATCTTTTTGGTGAAAGTATTCATAAGAAATTCCTTTTTAGTCGACCAAAACAAATTCGGGAGAATTTATCAAAGCCCAAAGCAAGTCTTCCAAGGTTTGTTTTCTAGGTTGATTTTTACTTTTCGCAAGCGAAATCACACCATCTCGTTCAGCGTTGGTGGGAAACCTACAATAACAACGCAGGTACAAATCTTCAATAGCTAACTCAATACTACCCGAACCAGATGCTAATTTCGAGGCAATTCCACTATCAGCAATGATTTTAGCCTGAATATTTTTCGCATTCATAAGATGCAAAGCCTGCACAACTGTGGAGTCGGAACTTCGTTCACACGGCGGATCTTGATTAGGATCAGGCCTGCCAAAGCTATCTAAAAACTCGGAAGCTGACCGAAATGTCCACATTTCCATAGCTCGTGAGCCTTCAGGCATCGCAGGAAAATTCTCTGCAACACCGGTAACATCGCTAACCATATCCAATAAAACTTCAGCCCTAGGTCGCATTCGGTAATGCCGAGAATGATTACGGGTATCACCTTGGTTTCGTTCATTGGGTTTACTTGAAAGCGCATAGGCTTTTGAAGTAACAATCGTATAAAGAAGATGCTTTACATCATAGTGATGCTTGCGAAAATCATCCGCTAAAGCATCTAGTAAAGCAGGATTAGAAGGCGGATTGGTAGCTCGAAGATCGTCAACTGCATCGACTAATCCTCTTCCCATTAAATCGGCCCAGATTCTATTGACCGCAGCTTTGGCAAACAGTGGATTCTCATCCGAGGTAATCCAAGCAGCAAGCGCTTGCCTTGGGTCTTCGTCTTCAGTGAACTCCATTACTTTACCTTTTAAAGGCGCTGGTTTCATTATCTCGCCGGTTCGAAGATGTTTGACATCACCCTTTTTGGCGAGAAAGAACATTTCTTCACTACCTGAAATCGGAGCTGAAATACCCGTTCCTTTCTTACCTATCCTTCCGAAAAATGCAGCAAAATGATAAAAATCATCTTGACCGTAAACTTCAAATGGATGGTGATGGCATTTGGCACACTCAAGCCTGATACCTAAAAATAGCCGACTAATAACGGTGGTAAGTTCATCAGGCTGCCTTTTATCTCGAATGACTACGGATGCGCCATCGCGAAAGGTACTACCATCTGCTGCAATAATTTGTTTCGCAAACTGGTCATAAGGAAGGTTTTTACGAAAGCAATCGCGCAACCAAGTATGAAGCACAAAAACAGCTTTCATCCCAACATGAAAAGGGTTTGGCCTTAAGAGATCGGCCCATTTGTTAGCCCAGAAATCAGCGTATTCCGGTCGCGAAAGCAATCGCAACACAAGCTTTTCTTTTTTGTCAGGGGCGGTTTCTGCCAACCATGAACGCGATTCTTCAGGGGTTGGCAACCTTCCGATTAGATCAAGGTAAACTCTTCTTAAATAGGTATGATCCGCAGCTAAGTCTGAAGGAGAAAGCCCCAATTTTACGAACTTATCAGAAAGCAATCGGTCGATGTAATGCTGAGAATCAATTCTGGAGGGTAAATTTGCATTTAAAGTTTCAGGCAAAGGCAAAGTAACCAAACAAACGCTGAACTTCTCCATAAACCGAGCCATGATCGCTGCTTCACCAGGAAGTGGCCCCGATTGAATTAAACCCTCCGCATCAATTGACGCAAGAACACTTTCACTTGATTGAAAGGCCGCTAGATGGGTGACATCTTTGCTAGTGCCATCGCTATAACGCGCTAAAACTCGAGTTTGAACCTTGGTTCGGGGAAGCATTTTAACTTCAGAAGGAATTACTTCAATGTTAACAACTTTGAGTTCATCATGTGTGGATCTTGGTTGGCCATTTTTAATCCATTCCAGAACTTGTGCGTATGCATTGCCATCTTCAGGAAGTTTTTTGCCACCCCCATGTGGAACCTGACCGGAGGCCTTTTTCAAAAGTAAACTGTCTTTAGGCGAAGCTGGAAATATCCGCCGACCACGTGATTCAGAAGTAAGCGCATAGAAATCAAAATCATTATCAAACCCTAAAAGCGATAATTGAAAACCATTTTGGCCTCTTTGCTTTCCATGACATGAACCAGCATTACAACCATACCTCGTTAAAATCGGCTGAAGGTCTTTTTCAAAAGTTACTTTTGACCCCGCATCTGCTTCAGATATTTTAACTGCGACTAATTGAACCAAACTTTGGTTGACAACTTCGATTTTCGTTTGGCCGGCTTTATTGGATATTGCCTGCCCCTTACTAGAAACCCGCACGGTGTTGCCATCGTGTGACTTAAAAACACAAGCGGCAGTTATATCTTCACCCTTGGTATTTAATACTCTGATTTGAACTTGTTCGCCTGGGCCTTTTAACTCAATTACTGGAGGCTCAATTGTCAAACTGTCAGCACCCCAAGCAAAACTTGTGGAACTAATCACCAATGCACATAAAAACGCAAGAATAAACAGCATATTGGCTTGTCTCAAGGCGGGTCCGAAGAAAAATAATTAACATAATCCTTATATAAATTTATAGCACAAACAAATGCTTTTATGAAAAGAAAAAAGATTAAACAAAATACCAATTCAACTAATCGGCATTAAATCCGATTAACTTTAAACCAAGAAATTGTAATATCTGCAAAGAGGCCCAATCGATTCCGAGAAAAGCTTTTTAACGAAAACTATTCTATCGCTTCTTCTTTTTTTGATTCTCAGAGTTGCCATAAGCCTCTTTAGGGGAACCTACATTGTCTTTCAAATCAGATCTCAACTTTGCCAACTCAACTTTCAACTCCTTTACAACATCAGCATAAGAAGGGTCAGCATAAAAACTTTTCATTTCATTAGGATCTTTCTCACGATCATAAAGCTCCCAGTAATCAACATCTGGCTTATAAAAGTGAACTAACTTAAATCGATCAGTAATCACGCCATAATGGGGTCTGACCCGATGAGGCACCGGATATTCGTAGTAATGATAATAAAAACTCTTGCGCCAATCTTCAGGTACTTTGCCTTTTAAAATAGGAAGCAAACTTTTACCCTGCATATCTTTGGGCGCTTCTACACCTGCTGCATCCAAACAAGTTTGAGCAAGATCAATCAACCCGGTCAGATTTTTGTTTACAGCAGGAGTTTTTGAAATTTTTGGCCAACTAATCAACATCGGAGTTCTAAGTGATTCCTCAAGTATCCAACGCTTATCGAACCAACCATGCTCACCAAGAAAAAAGCCCTGATCTGCAGCATAAACAACAATGGTATTTTCCGCCAAACCTTCAGCATCAAGATAATCAAGCATTTTACCCACAGATTCATCAACAGCCTTAATCGTTCCAAGATAATCATGCATGTATCGGTTATAGCGCCAACGAACCAAATCCTTTCCCTTAGGATCATCCTTTAGGTATTTATCGTTTCGTGGTTGATAATACGCATTCCATTTTTGAAGTTGTTCAGGAGTCATGTTGGTAGGAGGAACAAGCTTCGCATCAAGTTTAGTGAATGTTTTTTCAATAGTCATGTCTTGATCTTTAATTGCAAGTCCACGATTGGAATAATCATCAAATAAATTAACAGGCTCTGGATAAACTCGATCATTATCATGGCCGAGGTGACGAAGCGCAGGCGCCCATTCACGATGAGGAGCTTTATGCTGACTCATCAAAAGAAATGGTTTAGATTTATCGCGGTTCTTAAGCCAATCAATGCTGAAATCAGAAATAAGATCCGTGGTGTAACCTTGATGCTGCATCTTTTCGCCATTGCGAATCATCGGGGGATTATAATATATCCCCTGCCCTGGCAGAATGTGCCAATAATCAAATCCAGTTGGCTCAGAGATCAAATGCCACTTGCCTATAACCGCAGTCTGATAACCAGCCTTTTGCAACAACTTGGGGAAAGTTTGCTGAGTACCATCAAATTTGCTATTTGAGTTATTGTAAAAGCCGTTCATATGGCTGTATTTACCTGTCAAAAGCGTCGCTCTGCTTGGACCACAAATAGAATTGGTAACCAAGCAACGATCGAACCGAACACCTTTATTACCTATCCGATCGATATTCGGAGTGTTAAGAAGTTTTCGATTTTCGCCATAAGCACTAATTGCTTGGTAGGCATGATCATCTGAAAAAATGACCACAATATTTGGCGGCTGACTTGCAGCAAAAGAAACTGAACAACTTTGTAGAATTATCACAGCAACAAAAAAATTTCGTATTATTAAATAAATCATCATCGAATTCCTTTAATCAAGTAGATTCAATTTCGCCATTTGCATGATCATCAAATTCGCCTTCCCACCTAGCAATAACACAAGTTGCCAAGCAGTTGCCAACAAGATTAACAGTAGTACGAGCCATATCCATTAACTCATCGACACCAAGTATCACTGCAACAGCTTCTAAGGGCAAACCAAAAGAAGCAAGGGTTCCGGAAAGTATAACCAAAGAAGCTCGAGGCACTGCAGCAACCCCTTTGCTAGTGACCATCAAGGTGAACATCATAACAAGTTGTTGCTGCCAACTCATTTCAATACCAGCAGCTTGTGCTGCAAAAACAGAAGCGACAGCAAGATAAAGTGTAGTCCCATCAAGGTTGAAAGAATAACCTGTAGGCATGACAAAAGCTACAATTTTACTAGGCACCCCGATCGATTGCATAGCAAGCATGGCTTTAGGAAGAGCAGCTTCAGAAGAAGTAGTGGAAAATGCAATTAGGGCAGGTTCTTTAACTGCCTGGACAAACTTACGTAATGGGACACGGGCAAAAAACGCCACAGGTAATAAAACAATCAACATAAAAAACACCAACGCAACATAGAGAGTTAAAATCAGCTTGCCAAGATTTAACAATATTCCAAGCCCGCTATGGCCCACTGTGACCGCTATTGCTGCGCCAATCCCGATTGGGGCATAAGTCATTACCAATCCGGTAAACTTAAACATTACTTCCGCAAGCGCCTCAAGCCCTTGGATTAATGTTTTACGATGCTCGCCCTTTACTTGAGTCAACCCTATTGCAAAAAGTATGGCCCAAAAAACAATTTGCAATACTTCGTTTTTCGCCATTGCATCGATTACACTAGTAGGAACAATATGCTCTAAAACCCCACCCAAAGTGGATTGCTTAGATGCAAACTCAGCACCCTCTTTAGCAGGAACATCCAATGAAACACCAGCACCAGGTTGAAAGAAATTCACAGCAGCAAGACCGATAACCAACGCCATCGTCGTTACAACTTCAAAATAAATAATCGATTTTAATGCTATCATGCCGATTTTCTTTAAATCATCCCCATGGCCTGCAATTCCAATCACTAAGGTTGCAAAAAGCAAAGGTGCGATGAGAGATTTAATCATTCGTAAAAATATTGAAGACATAGGCTTCATATTTTGCGCTGTTTCAGGGAAATAATAACCAATCAAAGTACCCACAACCATGCTTATTAAAATCCAGTGGGTGAGAGAAAGTTTTCGAAAAAGATTAAACATAATACCCGCTTTATTAATAAATCCAATGAGATAAAGAATTAGATGCATACTAATTGATTTGATCTAAATAAAAAGAAATTACTTCAAGAATTGGGCGAACTCTTTTTTAAACCACCATCTACAGGGAAACTTTTAGCTTTACCCCAAATTTTCTGCATCAAACTATACCCTTGAATGTCTTTTTCTTTGATTTCTGCTCGGGTTTTCGGTACCGAATAATGCTTGTCTAAATACGCAGTGGTAAGTTCTGCAAAATACTCCTTATCACTAGACATCAAGTAACTTTTCAATTCAAAACACTTTTGATTTTTAGCATTTTGATAAGCATCTTTTATAAGTTTATGATTCCAACCCAATACCTGATGATGATAACAGTGGGCAAGTTCATGAAGTAAAACCAAGGTTGCTGCATTGTTAGGCTGAAGTTTCTTATCGTTGTTTTTTTCAGTAATAAATTTCATACCGTTGATATCTATACAGTTGAAATGCGTTCTAGGGTCGGAAGGTCCCTGAGGGCCTTGTGAATAAAGGCCCAATGCACCGGGTTTATTCCAATCTACAAAAATGAAAGTCTTATGAAACAAAGCCTTGGCGTTTTCTGGATAGACCTCATTAACCTTACGAAGCGCCCCCGCCAATAAATCAACAGGCCTGTTTGTCCATGTGGTATCAGAGTTTTGTTGCATCACCTCATCAGAGATAAAGCATTTAAAATTTTCGATGGAATAAGTAGAGTATTTTTTATTACTATTTTTCTTGTTATTTTGTTTGCCTTGCGAATATCCAACTTCATGGCAAATAAATAACAAGCTACATATAAAAACGAAGAACGGAGCACCAAATTTGTTCATGGTAATTCTTAAGATTAATAGGGATCAAACAAACCGAAGAAGAAAATAACTGCAGCATACTTAGGGTCAACTCCCTTGGCACTTCCAATATTTCTGCCATTCTTTTTAACAGTTCCGTCTTTTTCAATTTTCCCAACATTCGAACCATCCTTACGAACAGTACCATCACTATCAACTTTCCCAACATACCTGCCATCAATATGAATGGATCCACTGGAATCAATTTTCCCTGCATTTCGACCTTTAACGCGGATAGAACCATTTCTATCAAATTTACCAACATTACTTCCACCAATTCGAACTGTTCCATCACTTTCCACCCTTCCAGCATGCCTACCTTCTACACGCAAGTCGCCTCCTGCAAAGGAGATATTGAAGCAAAGAAAAATACAAACAAAAGCATAAATTCGAACCATCACTTACACCCCAAAAAGATCAATAATTAAATTATTTCAAACCATTTCTATCTGAAACTGAAGTATTAACTCTTTAAATATTAATTTAGATTATCTTCTATAACAATTTGAATCTCCCCATTAATGTTAATATTTATTAACTAAACTAAGTAAGCACGAAAGATAAAAACATGAATCTTACAATACTAATGGCGTTATTTTTAAATTTCACTCCTCTTGGCCAAAATCTAACGCATCTAGATTGGATTACTCTCACCCAAAAACCTTATAAAAATGCAATAATCCCAGATATCGGACTCACCCCACTTCTTAACCCAAGCATTCGTACTAAAGAACAATGGAACAATAGAAGAACTGAATTAAAAGCACTATGGATGCACAAGATCGGCCTTTTTCCAAAAAAACCTGATAGTCTTGCAACAAAAATAGATGGAAGAGAAACTTTAACAGATCATAAAAGAATTTTGCTTAGTTTTCAAAGTGACAAAAATGACCGTATCCAAGCTTATTTGTTAATCCCTAATAATATTAATAAAACTGCCAAAAATCCTGCTGTTGTAGTATTCCATCAAACGACCAAAGACACAATTAAAGAGCCAGTCGGGCTTGGTCCAAATCAAAGTCTTGCAATTGCAAATCATTTGGTTGGAAGAGGTTACATTGTTCTGGCACCAGAATGCTTCATCATGAAAGGCAAAGGACCTCAAGCACAAGCAACAGAACTTGCGAAAAGTTCTCCCGAACTTACCGGAATGGGAAAAATGACCTTTGATTCCAGTCGCTGTATTGATTTTCTAGAAACGCATGAAAATGTAGATCCTTCAAGAATCGGATGTATCGGTTTTTCTTTAGGTGCAAAGGAAGTACTGTATGCGATGGCATTTGATCCCCGATATAAAGCCGGGGTTTTTAACGAAGGCGGTATTGGTATCCGCATGAGCAATTGGACTGATCCATGGTATCTAACTTCAAAAATGAAACCTAATATTCCAGCAATGGAACACCATCAAGTTCTTTCACTCATAGCGCCAAGACCGATTTTAATCATGGGAGGCAACAGCGCAGATGGCGATTCAAGTTGGCCATTCATTAATGAAACATTACCTGTATACCGATTATTTGATGCGGAAGATAAAATCGGACTTATAAACCACCGGGGGAAACACACATTCCCAAATTCAGCCAGAGTAACGGCATACCAATGGCTTGACCATTGGTTGGATAATAAAGCAATAAAAGAAGCAGGCATCCCTAAATAAATGACGCGAATTAAACTAGCTCTTGCCGTCAAGTTTTTGCTCTAACTCTTGCCAACGGTTATAAAGCATTTCAATTTCTTTTTGAGCTTTCTCAAGAGCATTACAGGCATTGGTCAAAATCAAATGACCTGCTGTGGCTGATTTTTCTACTTCTTCATGAAGAACAATAATCTTCTCCTCCGCTACCATTACCTTAGCTTCCATCTGGTCATATTCCTGCTGCTCTGCAAAGCTCAATTTCTTACGTTTTGCATTTGAAGGGGCAGATTTGACAGAAGAATTCACGGTGGTATTACCAGTGTTCTTACTGGAAAGCTTCTGCTCTTTCGCTGCAGCTTTTTCAAAAACATTCAACCACTGCTGAACCGTGGCATACATTGCTGAACCGCCCCGACCATCCAAACCTATAACCTCCGTACAGATACGGTCTAATAATTCACGATCATGACTAACGATGACCAATGCCCCAGTAAAATCAGATAACGTATCCTCAAGAACTTCCAATGCAGGAATATCCAAATCATTGGTCGGCTCATCTAAAAACAGTAAATCAGCAGGTTGTTGCATCATTTGGGCCATGCGCAAACGAGCTTGCTCACCCCCCGAAAGAGCGCCGACTAACACATCAAGTTGCTCTACTTTGAATAAAAACTGTTTAGCCCATGCAACAACATGAATCTGGCGATCACGATAAGCAACCATATCTCCATTGGGGCAAAGAGCTTTTCTCAAAGTAACATTGTGATTAAGAGCTGTTCTTCCTTGTTCAAAAATAACTTTTCTTAAGCCCTCGGCCTCGGTGACAGTTCCGACATCGGGCTTATGTTCCCCTGAAAGAACTTTAAGAAGAACACTTTTCCCACTACCATTAGGACCGAGTAAACCAAGTTTGGTGCCTGGGCTTAATTGAATATCAATACCTGAAAACAAATCTCGGCCAGGAAAAGATTTAGCAATACCAATAGCATTCATAAGCTTACGGGTCTGCCTGCCTGTGCCAACAAAATCCAAACCGGCCGACCCAGAATCCGCAGTCCGATATTGAAGTTCTTTAAGTTCACCCCTTCGTTTAGCAGCTTCGTCAATACGTGAAGTAGCCTTACAAGTCCGAGCAGCGGCCTTACGCCCCAACCACTCAGTTTCTCTTCGAACTTGGTTTGCTACAGATTCCTGCATACGAGCCTGACCATCGAGAAAGATTTCTCTGTGCTCAAGAAACTGATCATAGTTGCCAGGGGCGCGATAAAAACCACCTGGATACACCCGGTTGATTTCAAGGATCTCATCGGCAACACCACGCAAAAAAGCTCTATCATGGGTAGCTACCAAATACCCGAAAGGTGAAGCACGGAGAAGTTTTTGCAACCAAACTATTCCAGGAATATCAAGGTGGTTGGTTGGCTCATCAAGCAAAAGAAGATCAGGTTCGAGCGCCATTTCTCTGGCAATACCAAGCCTTTTTCTCCACCCGCCAGAAAGCAAATGAGCTGGCTTATCAAAATCATCAAACCCGGTACGAGTTAAGACTTTACTAATGCGGGTTTCTTTTTCATGGTCTTCAAGCGATTCGCCATCCAATCGAGCCCGAATAATATCTTGAACGGAAAGCCCTTGAGGAAAAACATCATCTTGGGCAACAAACCCCATTTTTGTAGCTCTGCGTAATGATCGAGTTCCTGAATCCAATTCTTCTGTACCTGCAAGAATTTTCAATAGCGTGGATTTACCCGCACCATTAGGCCCGATCAACCCAACCCGTTCATTCGCAGAAAGATCAAATGTTAATTCGGTAAATAAAGGACGCACACCATAGGCTTTTGTAAGCCCTTGTACACTAAGCAACACAGCCATGAAAACCTCATATCAAATTAAAACAGAGCGACATATTAAACAGCTAAATAAACAGTACTAATTTTTGTTCTCCAAAGAATAAACATGCGTTTTAGTACGAACAATAATGTTTTTTCCAACTGCAGCGGGAGATGCCATACAACCATTTTCCAACTTATTAGTGGCAATTAATTTCCAATCTTTTCCCGATTGAACAACATAACCCGATCCTTGTTCATTAAATAAATAAATCCGTCCATCTGCAAAAAGTGGGGATGTCCAAAAAACGCCAGCTAATCTTTCGGTCTTAACGACCTCCCCTGTTTCTGAATCAAGTTCAGAAAAAATACCGTCTTTACTTACCATGAACACCTGATTTCCAACCACCAATGGTGATGAATACTGAGGCACATTCTTAATTGTTTTCCAACTGACATGTGTAGTACTTACATCCCCTTTGCCATCTGGCCGAACCGCAAACAATTTCCACCCACCATCCCCGGTCGTTACAAGAACCTTTCCATTAACCATAATGGGCTTACAGGATGCGTTCATACCGCCATGATGAACTTTCCAAAGTTCTTCACCCGTTGCGGGATCGTAAGAAACAGTACCAACTGCTGCAGCACTAACCAGTTGGTTTTTGCCATCAATCTTAAATACAGAGGGGGTTGAGAATGCTTTTTTATTGTCGCCATTATCAGTGCCATAAGTAATGGAACGATCTTTCTTCCAAACAGTTTTACCAGTAATTTTATCCAAGGCAATAAGATATTGAACATCAAAACCATCAAAGGTAAGAATCAAAAGGTTTTCAAAAATGATGGGAGAAGAAGCAGGACCACGATGATGATTACAAGGGATATCCTGTCTTGCCCAGATAATTTTTCCGGTATTAGTATCAAGGCAAACTGTGCCCGCACTGCCAAAATGATGGTACACCCGACCTTCTTCAATCACTGGAGTAGGCGTAGCATAACTATTTGCTGGAAGAGTAAACATCGGCTTTTCAATCGTAAACAAAGGAATATCAAAAATCACTTTGCCTGTATTGATATCCAAGGCGATCGCACTTAACTTGTCACCCTTTTCGGTGGCATTGCTTAACCAAACCTGATTCCCCCATACAACAGGCGACGCCCACGCCTTACCAGAAACAGAAGTTTTCCAACGAACATTTTTTTGCTCGTCCCACTGTATAGGCAAACTTGAGGCATCAGAATGCCCATCACCATGGGGACCACGATAACTAGGCCAATTCGCATCCTTGACAGGAAAAAAAGCAAGAAGGAGAAAAAGTACCTTTTCCATTAAAACCTCGAATTCAATTGTTTAGCTTAACCAAAGCAAATCCCATCATATACTTCTTTGAATTTTACGGTAATACAAAAGAAAATGTAAGTATATAAGGGTGAAAAGATAAAAAAGATAAACCTCAAATTATTAACTTATACAAAAACCACATGTCTATTAATAAAAGATGACCTTATTAGGTTTGTACCGAGTATTTCACTTAGAATATGCGGACCAACATTATTAAACCAAAACCTCAAAAAATATGTGCTTCATGCAATAAACCTTTTTCTTGGCGGAAGAAATGGGAAAAAGTCTGGAGTGATGTAAAATACTGTTCTGAACGCTGCAGAAGAAATCGGAAATCATCTTAATGAAAATACCAACCCCAATAAAATCACTGTACTTGGTTCTTGGAGATCAACTTACAACCAATTCATTTTTCTTTAAAGATTACGATTCAACCAAAGATGCCATATGGATGGCTGAAGTAAAAGAGGAGGCGACTCATGTCTGGACCCATAAGGCCCGTATTGTAATGTTTCTTAGCGCCATGCGACATTTTAAAGAAGAACTTACCTCCAAAGGTATGCGTTTTTCATATACGGAGATGACATCAAAAAGCCCCTCCTCTTCACTAGGCTTGGAATTGTCTAAGTTTTTGAAATCAACAAAATGCTTATCAGTTAAAGTTAGAAAACCGGGAGAGCACAGAGTTGAGATGCTTTTAAAACAAGCCGTAAGTGAAAATGGTTTAAACTTGGAGATAATTGAGGACGATCATTTCCTTAGTACGATTGACGAATTCGCCCTTCATGCAAAAGATCGCAAGCAACTTCGAATGGAATATTTCTACCGAGAAATGCGTAAAAAACACAAAATCCTTTGTAATGATGATAAACCGGAAGGTGGAGAATGGAATTATGATTCGGAAAACCGCAAGAGTTTTTCAAAAGAAGGGCCAGATCTGCTTCCATCACCGATTTCTTTTCGTCCGGATAAAATCACCAAACAAGTTATCAAACTCGTTAATGAAATCTACCCCGATCATCCCGGAGATCTGGATTATTTTGACTGGCCCGTAACTGCCTCTCAAGCTGAAGACACGCTTAAAGATTTTCTCGATAACCGATTGAATCATTTCGGGGATTACCAAGATGCAATGTGGACAAATCAACCTTGGTTATACCATTCCCGCTTAGCTGCTGCGATGAATCTACACCTCATCCACCCTCTTAAAGTTATCACCCAAGCAGAAAACTATTTTAAATCAGGCAAAGCCCCCTTGGCGTCTGTAGAAGGCTTCATCAGACAAATTCTTGGCTGGCGCGAGTATGTCCGCGGGATTTACTGGCTTTACATGCCACAATACCTCGAGCGCAACACCCTTAATGCCAATCACGATCTTCCCGCTTTCTTCTGGACAGCAAACACTGATTTAAATTGCCTAAACCAAGCTATTGGACAAACCCTAAAGCATGGTTATGCCCATCATATCCAGCGCCTTATGATTACTGGGTTATTCTGCCTTTTATATGGTGTAAAACCAACGCAAGTACATGAATGGTACCTCGCCGTTTATGTAGATGCGGTGGAGTGGGTGGAACTTCCCAATTCTCTTGGCATGTCACAATACGCAGATGGAGGCGTGATGGCTTCCAAGCCTTATATCGCATCAGGGAAATACATAGATCGGATGGGTAATTACTGCAAAAAATGCAAATACGACCCAACTAAATCCGTGGGAGAAGACGCATGCCCATTTACCACGATGTATTGGGATTTTCTTATGCGCCATGAAAAACTTCTTTCTTCAAACCCCAGAATGGGAATGCAAGTCAGAAATCTCAACCGCCTAAGTGATAGCGCAAAAGATGACATAAAATCACAAGCTAATGCATTTAGATTATCATTGAAAATGACATAAAGAATTTTAGATAATCGAATAAGCGCCAACTATTTACCAAACTTTTCTAAGGCCCAATTTCTAAATGCACCTTGAGCTTTGCCACCTTCGCCAGGAAAACCGCCATGCTGAACCATCCATACTAGCACAAGGCCCTTACCCGATCGTATTTCCATATTAGTCGCATGTGCGCCACCATGACCATAACTATCTGGGCTTACCGAAAAACCTAAACCATAACTCTCTTTGATTGCGGGTGGTGTTTGCCTTTTCGAAAGCTCACGAATCGCATTTTCACTCAAATACCGCTTTCCATCAAGTTCGCCATTATTCAACAACATCCTGCAAAACAGGGAGGTATCAATTGCTGTGGAAAACAATCCACCTGCGGGCATCGGAAATCGATGCCCCCGGTCAGTTAAAGGATAAATAAGTTGACTAATAGGAAATTCAGATAGATTCGTCTTTGAAGCATCGGGACGATAAGATTTTACAACTCGCAACGATTGTGCTTCATTAGGCCAGAAAGTAGTGTCTTTCATTCCAAGAGGATCAAATAGTTTTTGTTGCATGAAATCTTCGTACTTAACTTTCGCTACAACTTCAATTAAACGGGCAGCCGTGTTTATACCAGCATTCGAATACCTGTATACTGTGCCAGGTTCACTCAAAAGAGGCGTCATTGCGTAACTTCGAACTGCGGAAGAAAGCGATAGGCCATCCAAAGTCGGTTCTTCAATTGCAGACTTAAATGGCAAACCACTTGTATGATTAAGTGTTTCACGAACAGTAATCGGGTGTTTCGGTTTTCGCAGAATAATATGTTCGTTATCTTTTTCAGCAACAAACATTTGGCCACGAAATTCAGGGAGATATTTCTCTATAGGGTCATCAAGTGAAATTTTTCCATCATCAACAAGCATCATTAAAGCAACCGCAGTCATTGGTTTTGATTGAGAAGCAATCCAGAAAATACTATCCTGCTTCATAACCTTTCCAGCAGCAATATCAGAAAATCCTACCGATTCAATCGAAAGCACCTTGTTTTTGTCAGCAACTAAAGCAACTGCGCCAGCGAGTTCGTGTTTATCAACAAAGGGTTTCAAAACAGCAGAAGATGTTGCCGGTGCTTCTGCAAAAAGCAACTTAGAAAGAAATATTGCCGAAACAAAAGCGCTTGTAGCTAATTTAAACTTCATGAAAATCTATGCCCCTAATTCTAAATCCCATTACAACAAAAAAATTACCGTACATTACAAAGGCCTCTGCTACAACAAAAAACAACACCAATAAACAGACCCAAACAATCTTACATCAGAAGTTGAAAACAAGCATTTCAATAAAACTACAATCAACAATCTTTGAAATTTACATTTAAAAACGAGTATTTTACTATCTAAAATTTTGTTTTACCTTGATAATAAACAAATGAACAGCACTTTCACAAGGAGTCCCAATGCAAGATTTTAATGCAGATATAATACGGTGCACAACCGCTATTGAGTTAAACCCAAAAGATGTGAGTGCCTACCTAGCTCGAGGCAGAGCACATCGCTTTCAAGGTGAAAATCAGGAAGCAATTGAAGACTATTCAAAAGCTATCGAACTTTCCCCAAAAGACTCCTCGGGCTATACTAATCGAGAACAAGTTTACCGGTCCATGGGTAAAATCAAAGAAGCAGATGCAGATTTTGCAAAAGCCAAACAATTACAAATAAAGCGCTAAACAAGCATTTTTAAACGAGCAAGTAATCACACAACCTTTAAAGGTGATGAAGGCAAGTGCTTGCACATACATCCTGAATAAAACTATAACCACAGATTACAAAGCATTATCATCACAAGGATTTAGTGACTAAAATGGTTCGTTTTTCTTTGCAGGTAATGCAATTATTGCCAAACAAGAAGGGCAAAGGCACCCTTTATCCTGCCATTCTCTTCGAGAAAACGAACTGACTTTTGTAAAACTCATGCACCAACAACTTTTAGCACCTGCAACTACTTCACAAGTAAAATGCTTATTACATTTCGGGCAAACCGAATCACTAAATATTTGCAAATTCATAGATGTTCCTCTTCCAATTTTATCGAACATGTATCTAACAATTATTAAAAAATTATAAATAAAGAACATCTCAGCGCAAATTGCTTAGTCTTACTGAAAAA
>CALARU010000098.1 GCA_937888715.1 uncultured Planctomycetaceae bacterium
GCACTTTGGTTACCACTTGCGTTATGTGGATTGAGGGTAGGGAATTTGCTGAGACGGGCGAGTTTCAGCCCGCAATGGCTTCTTTAGAAAGGGTCAGGCGAAGGTTGACCGGCAGTGATATGGGTGTAATTCGCGAAATAGAAATGCTTTCCAAAAAGAAGGATGAGTTTGAATCCCTGAAACCTGAATTTAATAATGCTGTTTCTAAACGCGATGCCCCACGCATCATTGAACTTGCAAATCAGTTGCTGCTAATCGCTCCCAGAGAGCATACCATCAACAGGATCCGCAATGCTTTTCTTAGAGGCATCGAAGGAAATTCAAATGCTATTTGGAGCATCGAAAAACCTGAAACCATTGATCTTCCAGCCCCTGCAATCCTTGATGATTCTGCTTTCTTTCTTTGGATTGATGGCTTTGCTGGCTATTTGGTTCTGCTCGATGATAAAGTTTCCATTGGCCATGCGGGCTCCGAAAATTCAGTCAACCTTCCCTGGGTTGCTGATATTGGTAGGGTTCACGCCAGCCTCATTAGGCAAAAAGAAGGCTTTGCTATTGAGCCACATTTGACTGTCGCAATTGATGGCAACAAAATTACTGAAACTTCCATTCTTGGTGAAGATACTAGTATTAGCTTGGGCGATACTTGCGAAATTAATTTCAAGCTTCCCTATCGGGGCAGTCTTACAGCTTTTTTATTCCCTGTAAGCCATCATCGGCCGCCTGTTCCTGTCGATGCAATCATTCTTTTATCTCAAACCTTGATACTTTGGGATAATGAAGCTTCACATATCAGGGTCCCGGGGCTTGATAAAAAGATTGTGATCTACCGTACTTCCCAAGGTCTTAATATTAAATCTGAGGGGATTACGGTCGTCGCAGGGAAAAAAATTACCGGTCCAAGTTTGTTGCCAAACAATGCTCCTGTGATTTCTGGCTCGGTTACTTTTTCTTTAGAACCTGCCCCCGCACGGCTCGGCATGTGAGGTAATCATGGGTTTTAGATATCAGTGTGGCGATAAGCCTTTGGATGGGTACACGATAAAACGCGGCATAGGTAGCGGCGGGTTTGGTGATGTCTACCTTGCGGTGAGTGATGGGGGTAAAGATGTCGCGCTCAAATGTATTCGCTCTACGATGAATCGCGAAATTGAAAGGCGGGGCGTTTCTCAATGTATTAATCTTAAACATCCATCCTTACTTACGCTTTATGATCTACGCACCGATGATCGGCTTGAAACTTGGGTTGTTATGGAACTGCTATTGGGCCAAAGCCTTGCCCTGCTAATTAATAAACATCCCAAAGGCATGCCACTTGATCAGGTTCGCACCTGCATCACCCAGATTGCACAAGCCATTCATCATCTTCACGATCATGGAATTGTTCACAGAGATTTAAAGCCAGGTAATGTTTTTATTGAAAAAAATATTGTCAAAGTGGGTGATTACGGGCTTAGTAAAACCATTGGTGCAGGCGTTCATCGCGACAACACACAGCGAGTTGGGACGACTAATTACATGGCTCCTGAACTCATCACAGGCAATTACGACAAGAAAGTTGATATCTATGCTCTGGGCATTATTCTTTTTGAAATGCTTTCAGGTCAAAAACCTTTTACAGCAAGTAATCATGATGAATTTTCCCGGAAGCAACTTCAGAATCGCATTGATTTTACACGCTTGCCTAGCAAGGCTTTCATCCCAGTGCTTACCAAGGCTCTGGCAATTGATAAGAATGAAAGATACTCCAGCGTTCTGATAATGCTCGAAGAATTTCATGCGGTTTGTGATCAGATTTTGAAACCGGATTCTTCCGCTTTAGCCAGCAACCCAGCTCTTAGTGGAACCAGAGTTCAGCCTGTTGTTAGTTCGAAGTGGAAAAGTTTTTATCAAAAGTGGGCGGACAAACTCTTGATCCCTCTTTTGAAGTCCGCTTTATTTTCATGCCTTTGCTCACTTGCTTTTTCCTTCATGGGTTTGCTTCCTTCCCCTTTAGTTGGGTTTATGCTGGCAGGAATTTCCTGGTTGATCGCTGGTGCTGTTCTGGTGTTTTCCCTTTTTTGGAAAGGCAAGACTCGAGAATCGGTTCCTTATCGTATGATTCAAGCTGGATTGGGATTAGTTGCAGGAGCCTTGGCGTATTGGATGGCGGGCACGGGTGAGGTACTTGAAATCTCCATTTCCAAACCAGGCGTAATGATCGAAGTTCCCGTCTGGGCCAGAGTTCTACTTTTCTACATGGTGGCTATGTTTTTTCCGAAGTGGTGGAAGATGGCATGGCGTTATCGAAGAACCCGTATCGATTATGTTGCAACGCTGATTGCAATTGTTTGGGTTCTTCTTTTGGTTACCATTTTAAAGCTGCAATTAATTCACGCACTTGCGTTTGCGTTTGCGGTGATCATTGTTCAAGCGGTTGCGCTGAAAACAAAACGATTGTCCAAGTTGGGAAGGTAGAGACTATTTCCCCGGCCTTTCGCCTTGGATTTGAATACAGAAATGTTCAAATTCGATCGGTTCGATTTTCGAAATATCAGGGCCTATCTCCGCCCTTTCCAGCACTGCGCTGATCAACACCCATAAGGATGCGGATTCGCCTGTGTGATCGTAACCATCTGCATCAACATCGCCTTCAACGTGCCAGTACCAGAATCGCCTTTCCAGTCCAAGGTCGGCATCTTCTTGCCAACCTTTAAGCGAGCGAACACAGGCATCAAGTGCAATTTTCCATGTTTTTAAATCTCGAATAGAAATGATCAGTTCGTCTTGCGCCTGTTCAAGTACTAAGCCGGGTATTTGCCTGATGTTTTCGAAGAGTTTGTTTTCTAATGCGCTGGCGCGCCAAGGCGAATAGAGGTGAACCACCACACAGGGGGTTTCAAAAATCAGACCCATCAGGTTAATTTGCATTTAAATCACTCTGGTTCCAAAAGGCTTCACTATTAGATTCTTAGCAGGGAAGAGAGGGAAAGCTAGCAAATAATCTAAGAAGGGGTGTCTGAAGTTTCGGTTACAGCCTGATTTTTAGGCACGGGTAGTGCAATGATTACCAGATAGGCGCTAATACCGATGATCCAGGTTACAAGCCTTTGCACCAGGGAGGCTAGCACTCCCATCGCGCGATCTGTGCCAAACCACGAGTAAAGTGCACCAAAACCAAATTCTCCAATCCCTGCACCGCCCGGGAACATCGGGGTTGCCTGAATCACCAAGCCCAATGGTACAATTAAGAAATGTTCGAGAAGATTGGGTATTGATTGATCATCTCGCAGTACTTGCGCTGCACAGTAGAAAGATAATGTCAGGCATACATGCCCTGTCCAAGAAATCAAAAGGGATTGCATCACTACTAATGGCTTGCAGCGGTAACGCCAGAAGGTGAGCCAGAATTCTGCAGCAGGCCCTGCAACCCATCTTCGTAACCTGCCTTCAAATCGTTCGACTCGCCATTGGGGTAGCCAACCCAATACAAACCAGCCTAACCCGGTGATACCGCAAAAAGATAAAGTAATCTTGATGATAGATTTGGTTGCAGCAGCGCCATTGCCTTCGCCTAAATACCCTGCAAGCAAAAAGATTGCACCAGTTGCGCCCGAGAAAAATATGAGCCCCCAAAGTGCTATCGCCCTATCTAGGAGGATGATGGTGACCGCAACACTTCTGCGGGATTGGTTTTTGCAGACCGCAGCGGCTTTAACAAGATCGCCCCCGACCGAGCCGGGTAAAAGTGTGTTGAAGAAAAATCCGATGAACCCGATGCGTATCGTGTTCCAAAAGCCGATGCCCATATCTTGCGCAAGCATCATCAGGTGCCAGCGAATGATCGTTCCGCAAACACCCAAGAAGAAAAGAAAGATCGAAGCGAAGAGAAAAAGCAGGTGAATGGGTTTTCCTTCCACCACGTGTTTTTGCCAAACTGCTTCCAACCCGTTTTCATTCCCTGGTAGCCAATTGGAATAAATGACATAGCCGAGCAAACCCAAGGCGAGTAAATATTTCGAAACATTCAAAAGCATGCGTATCAATGTTCTACCCTCATGAAAAGCGACACAGCATTTTCATGTTTGTAGCTAAAAATGTAAAGACTGCTTAGATGCGATCTAGCAGATCAATCCAAGTCGCCAGTGTATCTAGCGTGACGGAATTGAAGTATTGATGTCCCATATCCTTCATTTCTCGAAGAATTAAGGGGTATTGGAACCCTAGAAGCTTCTTGGCGGTATCCCGTACCGTCTCGCGAATTGGATCTTTATCACCCACCGCAAGGAAGAAAGATAGAGGTTGGTTGGCAATGCGCTCTTTAGGAGTCGCACCTAGGGAAGCACCCACCGCAGCAACGCCACGGATTAATTCTCGTTGCTGGAAGGCAAGATAAAATGCCATCTGACCGCCCGTGCCCATTCCATGAACGACCACTCTCTTGCGATCGATGTTGTAGTTTTCGGTAGCATGGCGGATGGATTCAAGAATCAGATCAGATTCGCCCGGGGTCCAGCCTAGGTCTGCATCGGACCGGGGCGCTACCATGATGATTTTATATTCAGCACAATACTGGTCCCAAATTCCCATGAGGTCGTCGAGATCTTTATCTTTGCCTTTGCCTGCTGGATGAAGCCAAACCATCAAGCCATAAGAGGTTCTGGGATCGTAAGAGATGGGAACTGAAACCCAGTAGTTGCGATCGCCCGCAGCGCTTTGCTTTTTGATGGTTCCTATCTCGGGTTTTTTCTCGGGCTCTTTATCGAGGTTTGCGAGGGAAGATTTCTCCGGAGGCTTCTCTGGTAAGAAGCTTGTCGCTTGGCCAATCGGCCCCTTCAAGGTTGTGGTTGTTCCATCTTCCCGCTTTATTTCAACCGCAAGGAAAGATCCGATCACTGCGGTAGATAACAAGGTTGAAAGTGCATCGCGATTTGCAACCTCCGCATTTGCAATAACCTTGGTGATATCGGGCCCCACGCCTGCCTTTAAGATGCGATCGCCTACTTTTATCCCAGCCTTGGCAGCTCCACTTTCAGGAAAAACATATCGCACCTGAACACCTTTAGTCGGATCATCCCGCATCGGAAGTATCCCGAAGAAACCCAAAGGCGGAGATTCCAAGCTGCCTGATAGTTCGATTTTTTCCAACTTGATTTCGTCTTTCCCTCGTACGATGGTCAGCGATACCATGTCGCCTTCATACTTGGGCCCAAGTTGATGCATGAGCTGTGCATGGCTTTCCACTTTTTTGCCATCGATAGCAATAATCTTATCCGCAACTTTCAGCCCTGCTTTAAATGCTGCGCTATTTGGGGCAACCGAATTAATAACTACTTCATCTGCATACCTATCTTTGTTTTGCATGGTGATCCCCAGAAGGCCCTTACGAAGATCCTTTCCGAGTTTTAGTTTTGCCAGTTTGCCATAAATGTGGTCTAGGGGAATTGCAAAGCCGATGCCTGAATCGTACCATTCGAATCCTGCGGTTTCACCCTCGGCTTCGGGTGATGCAGGCACGAGAATGCCTAAAACATTGCCCTGTAGATCGATGAGAGGTCCGCCATAATTTACCGGGGAAATCTTGGCATCGGTCTGGATGGCTCGGCCCCAGATTCTGCTCAAGGCCGAAACGATCCCCATGCTTACACTAGGAGGCGCGCCAGGGCTTCCACCCAAGGTTCGGCCCAATGCGATCACCGTTTGACCAACTTCCATTTTGGAAGCAGGAAGTGCTTCGGGAATGGGAAGATTCGTCGCATCAATTTTTAAAAGCGTTACCATGCGCGATTGATCTGTTGAAACCACTTTGGCTATGTAGCGTTTGTTGTCCATGGTGGAAACGATGATGGAAGTAGGCTTGTTGGCGAAATTGAAAGCGGAGGAAATGACATAACCATCCGCAGATACGATGACGCCCGTGGTTGGGCCTGAACCTTTACGCACGCCTGGGCCAGCAGCGGGGCCGGGCCTTCGTTTTCCAGCGGCACCCGCACCGCCACCTGCAGAAATCACTTCGGTTCCACCCGTGGTTTCAATTTGTACAAGCGCTGGGGAAACGCGCTGTACCGCCCCTTGAATTGCTTTTTCTTGAAGCTCTTCCAAGGTGTTTTGAGCCAGCATTATTTCTACCACGCCTAACAAAAATAGGGTTGTGCTCATGATTAGTTTCCTTTAGTTTCTGCGCCCTTATTTGGCAAAGCTTTTGGTGGTGACTCGACTTGTATGCTTATGGTTTGCAATTTATCACCCCTGCGTATTTCCAACTGAATCCGCTCTTGAGGCCGGTACCTTTGCATTAATTCCAAAAGCGAATTAACGCTTACTACGGGCACGCCATCCACATAAACAATCAAGTCATCTGGAAGCAGGCCAGCTTTTTGTGCGGGTGAACCGGGTTCAACATATTCAATGTAAGGCGGGGTTCGATCAACTACATTGGGTACATACACAATGCCTAGGTAACCGCCACCACCTGTTGACTTCGAAGCTTTAGTTACAGGCTTGTACGCTTCCTTTTTCTCAATCAAGTTGGTGATCGAGATTTTCTTGGCACTACCATCTGCAAGCTTGATCTCGAGTTCTGCATTTATAGGAACAGCATAATTAATCCAAGTGTTGGTTTGTTCGTTGCGAAGTTCTTTGCCAATAATTCCGATGATGTTACCCATGCGATTGGTGATGATTCCCCCTGCAGCACCGGGGTTGTTGGTGATCGCATCCACCACATAGACATTGCCTGAATAGGGCGCCTCGAATATTCCTATTCTGCCAAACAGCTTGGCATAGGCTGCAATGGTTCCCTTCATGACAGATACGGGTTCATCTCTGCTTGCAATTTGAAACTGGTTGCTGAATGCAAGAATGGAAGTTCCGGGGGTTGCAAGTGGGGCTTTTGCAGCAGCAACGATGTCATAAAAAGGCAGGTCGTCAATCTTGGATTTATCTGTTCCTATTTTCAAAAGTGCGATATCCAGTTCAGGTTCCATTGCTACAAGCTTGGCGGGCAATCTGGTTCCATCGTAGAGATGAACCCTTAAGTCGGTTGTTTCCATTAGATGGTTTGCGACGGTGAGAACATAGCCATTAGCGCTGACCAAAACGCCTGTGCCATACGCTGGCAGACCTTTGAAACCTCCGGAGCCATAGATCTTGACCATTTTCGGGTTCACTTTTTGAACCACATCATTGAGCGACATTTCGCCTGCTTGGTAAGAAACAGCAAGTGCTGCAAAAAGTGATGCTTGTAGTAGGAAAGTCATGTGTATAGTTCCGGTTGCGTTACTAGAAAACCATTAGAAACATTATACTTGATTTTGCATCATTCTGGATGAAATTCGACTGTCTCTTCTCTGGGAAATCTTTCCGTAGCGGACGATAATTTTGAGATAAAACTATCGAAGGTAGTAAGCTAGGGTTTACTCCAGCTTCCAGCCATCGACTTTAAGGGAGGCATATTCCTTATCGCCATACTTGATTAGTATCTTGCCGGGAAGTTCCCTTCCAGAGGAATCCTTTTTGTAATCTGAGAAGTGGATTTCGCAGGGGTCGTCTTCACGATCGGTGGAAACTTCGTAACCCAAAAGTTTGGAATCAGCAGGATTGAAGTACCACTTGGTATTAACGCCTGCGAGATTAGTTCGTAACACTTCTGCATCGATGCGCTGTGCTGCAAAGTTAGGTTTAAGAGTGTTTTCCGAGGGGGTATAGTAAGGCTCCATTCCGCCATGCGAGAAATCGCCTACAAAACCTTTTTCGCCATAAGCTAATAACTGCCTTAGTTGAAAGAAAGCAACGAGAAGCCCACCACTTCCGGGTGGATCTTTAAGGACTTTGCCTGTTTGTTCCACAGCCAAAGGTTCCACGGAAAAATCGATGCCATCGAAAATGCCCTGAACGAGATCATTCTTGGCGTCCTTTGCACCCTTTGCAAGAATGCGCAAAACAACAACGGCCTGTCTTCCTTTATCGCCTATCTTGCCTGTGGTTTGCACCTGCCAGTTGCCCAAGAGGGAAGAGAAGTCGCCATTCTTCTTGAAGTTGTTAAGGAGCCTTTCTTTTTCGAGTTTGTTGAAATAATAGTTTGCATAACCAGGCTTGGCTTCAAAAAGCTTTGCTGCTGGCCCGGTCGGAAGTTTTGGCCCTGGGGCCTTTGGTGGAATCTGCCCTTTGGGAAGTGGCATAGGCATAGGTTTTGGTTCAACAGGCATCGGGGGTGCGCCATTGGGGTTTCCGATCTCCATTTTTTCTGATCCCATCAGCCTGACCAAAACTTCTTTTCTTTCTGAAGATCCATTTTCTAACTCACGCTTGTAAGTCAATGGCAACCGCCAGCCTTTCGGGTACAAGCCAAGTACATTTTTAAATTGGTTCACACTCGTCATCGGTCTGCCTGCAAAGTAAAGAAGTTGATCGTCAATCTTAATTCCCCTACGGGAAGCATCGGAATCAATCATGCCACTCACGGATACTTTTCCGAGGGCGGATTCTTCGAAACCACTAGCAACCACTGCGCCCAAGGAGGCATGATCGACAAAGTGCCCAGCACGCAAATGACCCATGAAGTTTTTAATTTGATTGATGGAGATGGCATAACCCACACCAGAATTGATGCGCGATCTTTTATCGAAAGAACCCCTACCATTGATGCCAATCAACTCTGCATTCATGTTGAAAAGCGGCCCACCCGAATTACCGGGGTTGATGGAAGTATCTATCTGGATGCAATCTGTGTATTCGAACATTCCTTTTTCTGGATATTGGTAACGATGCGTGCCACTCACCAAACCGAAAGTTACGGTTGGAGAAAAGTCGGTGGCCAGCATGAAAGGATTACCCATTGCGATGGAGAAATCACCCACTTGAACTTTGTCGCTGTTCGCAAGTTTTGCAAAAGGGAAAGGTTTGTTTGGTTCTTTGGGAAGAAGTTTGATGAGTGCCACATCGCCAACTTTATCGAGTCCAACAAGAACAGCATCGTAAAGGATGCCATCTTGAAGGCCGCATTTAAGAGCAGGGCTTTGGCCAGCCACCACATGGAAGTTGGTAAGTGCAAAACCATCAGCACTAATGAGAACGCCTGAACCGCCCCCCGTCACCACTGCAACCACTGCGGGTGCCACCTTTTTAATGACATCCATGCGGGAGGATTCAAACTGTTTTAATTTGGGATCGAGGTCTGCAGCAAAGCAAAGATTAATGTTAAGCAAAGCAGCAAGCATGGCCCAAAAAATACGGGTTCTCATGTTCAAAGATCCTTTCATTACTTATTAATTTGAGCGTTGGCTAGGTCGAGGTGTTTGCCAAATTCCAAGGGGTTGGAAGAGCGCACAACAATGCGAAGCCTTTGTACATCCTTGATGTTAAGATTGATTGCGTTATCACGTTTTTTATCTTTGCGCGTTAACTCTAACTTTACAAGTTGTTTGCCATCCCCTTCGATTTCGAGGATTACTGATCCCTCAATCCCGCCTACCAGATCATCAAAACCAGCAATGGCTTTGAACTCGCGGTATTCACCCTTAAGGTCGAACTCGAGATCCGTGGTCGCGAGCATGGCCAACCCCTTGGCATAAGTTATTCCGTTGATGCGAAGTGGCCCTCCATCAAGGTTGGTATCTTTTCTGAATGCGGAAAGTCGTTCTTCATCCTGCGATAAAAGTATTTTGCTGGGCTCGATGTCGGAGAGGTAGGCGAGTTTGCCTTTACTGAAATCAAGCTTGTGAATGGAAGCTAAAGGCAGGGCTAAATCCAAGCCCGCAGAGGTCTTGATTATAAGGTTCTCTTTGTCGAGGGTAATCTTTGCAGCCAGAAACTCAGACTTTGATTTATCGATGACCTTGCAAAGAACAGGTAAAGCCTCGGCATCAAGGGCCCGCAAAAAGACTAGCCCATGAAGGTTGGCCTGCGGCACTGGGATCGGTTTGGTGGAACCCACGGTGCTGAACTCCATGGTTTTGCCATCATCGCTTCCTTTGCCTAATGTGCCCTCAAGAAGGTTTAGAATTCCTTCGGGGTTGTCTGCATCTTTTTTGAGGATCGCAACGACATCTCGCTTGCGCTTTTTGCTAATTCTTTCATTCCAAGTCGCACGATCAGAGGCAACCTGCGCTTTAAAAAGAACCCATGAAATCTTGTTGGTGGGTACGGTAAGTTTTTCTCCGCCTGGCAAGCTTAGCTCTATTGCATCGCCTTTGATTGCGCAGGCATTGGCGACAATCTGCGAGCCATCTGAGAGCTCGACAAGTGAAAAAGGATTAGGCGGAAGAATTGCGGTTGGCTCGAGAGTAACCTGCATCATTTCTAAAAGTGGGATTTTGCGAACTGCGCCCGAAGCATCAAGCACGATTTCCGTGTCGGTGAAGGAGGTGATTTTACCCTGAATGGTTTCACCCTTGAGCGTTTTAAATTCAGCAGCATCAACGACAAAGGGTTGAGTCGTAAAGACTATCAACCCAATGCTGAAAACCAGAGTAAGAATAGTGGAAGGTTTGTTCATCACGGTGCGGGATTCGCATCTCCCAATCGTTTGAAATAAATTTCGACAGCTTCACGGTATTTTGGAGGAAGGCTGCGGGTGAGTTCCACCATGGCCCGTGCTCTATCTTTTTCGGGAAGTTTGCCCCAGACTTCTGCAAGTTCGCGTACGCGTTTTTGATCCACCTGACCTGCACCGCCGCCATTGCCGCCAATGCTATCTTGCTGAGGCGCAGAGGATTGCACATTATTTCCAGGAGGGCCGTTGCCTGCGCCGGGGGCACCAGGTCCACCTGCACCATCCCCAGCTTTCTTTGCCTGATCTTCCATTTCTTTGATCATTTCATCCAAGCGCACAACCACTTCCTTCTGAATCTTTTGTGTCTTGTTGCCACCTTGTCCCAGATCCAACCTGCGCTGAATGTTTTCCATCTTGCGTGAAATCCACCCGAGGTCTTTGTCCCGCCATACCATCATTTCGATTGCCATTAATGCTGCAACATTGCGGTAGCGTTCGGGAGATTCAGAAACATCATCGAGAAGCCTGTTAATAGTATCATCAGCTTCCTTCTTCATCATCAGGGAGTATTCAGCAACTGCCCGGTGAAAAAGGTAGGATGAAGGATCTGCAACCTGTTCAGGCCGAAATAGTTTCAAAGTATCCAGCGCAAGTTCATACACCTTGTTCTGGCTTAAGATTCTGGAATAAGTGACTGCTAGGTTGGCCCTAAAGAAGATTGGCTTCGAAGCATCTTTCAGCAATGCTGGAATTTCTTGAGGCGCTTCAAATACAGATTCCTTTGCCTGATTAAGAATGAGTGCTGCTTCAGGGTCAATAAGCGCAAAAGTTTGTGCTAGTTTATCGGAATAACTATCCGCGCCTGCCCACAAAGCATCCATCGCTTTTTGCTGTTCTGCAGAAAGTGGCGGCTTGGTTTTCGCCCATGCATCAGCTTGGGCTTTAACCTCTGCTGCTGTTGGAGATTTCAACACCCCAAAAGTTGGAATTTCCAAAATGGGTTTTACTGGGGGCACAGGGTTTGCACCGCTGCACCAGCTCCAGCTTAATACCCCTAATGCCAAAGCGCCTACAACTATTCTTGATCCATTAATCATGACTAACACCCTTCGTTTATTGGCCTTTGTTTCGACCCTTGGCAATATCTTCTGTTACCTTGGAAAGTTTCTGCTGCCTAGTGGAAAGATCTTTGAACTCTTTTCTCACCCCTATAGCTTTTTCTTTTTCCTTGGCATCTGCTACCTTGGAAATATTAGGGACTTGCTCGCCTTCGATCTGCTT
Organism: uncultured Planctomycetaceae bacterium; assembly: GCA_937888715.1. Taxonomy (GTDB): domain Bacteria; phylum Planctomycetota; class Planctomycetia; order Gemmatales; family Gemmataceae; genus UBA969. The sequence goes on from CALARU010000098.1 coordinate 11,753, forward strand.
GCCGTAGATGGTGGTGCGATTATTCACCCGTATCTGCATCGAGCGGATCATTTTTAATTCTGCAATCATGTCTATCAATTTTTGATCTGGGGGACTCCCGCCACTTGAAGGGGGCATCGGAGGCATCGGAGGCTTGGGCTCTTGATTATCCTTGCGGGCCTTCTTTAACGCAGCCACCATTTCTTTCAAGGCATCGATGATATCGTTTTCAATTGTAACGGTTACCTCGCCCACATCAGCTCTTCGCAACCTGCCCGCAGTGGTATTCATATCACCCAAAACCTGCTTGAATACTTCTGCAAATGCAACTGCGGAACCTTCCGCTTCGATAAGGGTGAGAGCCTTGTTGGCTTCCTTGCTGATTTCATCTTCCTTGTCAGAAAGTTCAAGAGCCTTTTGGTCTTCTGCCCTGCTGGATTTTTTATCAGGGTTGCCCGTAATGATTTTGTCTAATGCCACTGTGCCATCTTTAACTGCGATTTGCATTGCGAGCATTTTTTCGCATCGGCCCTGAAGTTGTGCCAGCAATCTTTCGATTTCTTCCTCACGCAATTGCTTTAACAATTCTTCCAGCTTTTTCTGTGCCTGTTTTAGCTTATCAACAGCCTTGGCTTGATCTTCCGAGGCGCCTTGCTTGTCGTCTTTTTCTATTTTTTTCTCTGCAGCTTCCTGCTCCTTCACCCCTTCTTGAATCTGTTTCTTGGCTATCTGAGTTTCAGGATTGGGGGGCATATCTGCGGATTC
>CALARU010000099.1 GCA_937888715.1 uncultured Planctomycetaceae bacterium
GGTTCGATTACCAAGGTTTGGCCATCGGTGAAGTTGCGCATGTAAGTCTGGCAGGTGGTGCCTCGGGTTGGGCCATGGGCCCTGCCGTTGATTACTAAGCTGCAACTGCCACAAATGCCTTCTCTGCAATCATGATCGAAGGCGATTGGTTCCTGACCATTAGACATCAACCCATCGTTTACGACATCGAGCATTTCGAGGAAAGACATATCTGGGAAGATGTTGTTGGCTTGGTATTCAACGAAGCGCCCTGCATCGGTGGGGTTTTTCTGACGCCAAACTTTAAGTGTTAGTTTCATTATTTGTAACTCCTCACTGCAAGGTGGACATTATCGTATGTGAGAGCTTCTTTATGGAGGTGTGGCTTGTTGCCCATGCCCTTGTATTCCCAGGCAGAGACAAAGGCAAAATCCTGATCATTGCGCATAGCTTCACCATCGTCGGTCTGATATTCTTCGCGGAAGTGTGCGCCACATGATTCCTCACGGGCAAGTGCATCTTCAGCAAGCAGTTCTGCGAACTCGAGAAAATCAGCAACTCGGAGGGCATATTCGAGGCCCTTGTTCATCTCATCACCAGAGCCTGGCACTGAGATATTTTTCCAGAAATCTTCGCGGATGGCAGGAATCTGTTGAAGGGCAGTGGTCAAACTTTTTCTGCTTCGAGCCATGCCAATTTCATTCCAAACCACCTTGCCCAGTTCGCGATGAATGCTAAGCGGACTGCGATTGCCCTTGATGGAAAGAATTTTTTTGATGTTTTCGTTCACATCGTTTTCGCAGCGTTTGAAATCGGGATGATCAGTGGTTACATCACCCGGCTTAGTCGAAGCGAGATAATTGGTGATAGTGTATGGGGCGACAAAATAACCATCTGAAAGCCCCTGCATAAGGGCACTTGCGCCTAAGCGGTTGGAACCATGATCAGAGAAATTTGCCTCACCCAAAACAAACAACCCAGAGACATTACTCATCAGGGTGTAATCCACCCATAGGCCGCCCATGCAATAATGCACTGCGGGGTAGATGCGCATAGGCACCTTGTAGGGGTTTTCGTTGGTGATGTGGTGATACATGTCGAAGAGGTTGCCATAGCGCTCGCGAATAAGGTTTTCGCCTAAGCGCTTAATGGCATCGGTGAAATCGAGGTAGACGCCTCTGCCGCCTTCGCCAACGCCTTTGCCTGCATCGCAAGCTTCTTTAGCAGCCCGGGAAGAAATATCGCGGGGAGCGAGGTTGCCGAAGCTTGGGTACTTGCGTTCGAGGAAATAATCGCGCTCAGCATCGGGGATTTGATCGGGGGTGCGCTTGTCGTCTTGCTTTTTGGGAACCCAGATACGGCCATCGTTACGAAGCGATTCGCTCATCAAAGTAAGCTTGGATTGGTAATCGCCAGTCACAGGGATACAGGTTGGGTGAATTTGAGTGTAGCAGGGGTTGGCAAATAAAGCGCCTCGCTTGTGGGCACGATAAGTAGCAGTAACATTGCAGCCCACTGCGTTGGTTGAAAGAAAGAAGACTGGGCCATAGCCACCTGTTGCAAGCACGACTGCATCGCCAGCATAGGATTCGATTTTTCCTGTTTGGAGATCGCGAACGATGATGCCCCTGGCTCTGCCATCGATGGTCACGAGGTCGAGCATTTCGGTGCGTGGGTGTGATTTAATTCTGCCTTGGGCAATTTGCCTAGCCATGGTGCTGTAGGCGCCCAAAAGAAGTTGCTGGCCTGTCTGGCCTCTGCAATAGAAGGTTCGGGAAACCTGTGCGCCACCAAAGCTGCGATTGTCGAGAAGACCACCATATTCGCGGGCAAATGGTACGCCAAGTGCAACGCAATGATCGATGATTTTAACGCTCATCTGGGCTAAGCGGTAAACATTGGCCTCGCGTGAGCGGAAATCGCCACCCTTGATGGTATCGTAAAAAAGGCGCCAGATGCTGTCGCCATCGTTTTGATAATTCTTTGCAGCATTGATACCACCCTGAGCAGCAATGCTATGAGCTCTGCGAGGTGAATCTTGGAAGCAGAAGGTTTCGACTTGGTAGCCAAGTTCAGCAAGAGATGCAGCGGCAGATGCTCCTGCCAAGCCTGTGCCAACGACAAGGACTTTGTATTTGCGCTTGTTCGAAGGATTGATCAGCTTCATGTTAGCTTTAAAGCTATCCCACTTTTGTTCGAGTGGGCCTTCGGGAATTTTGCTATCTAGGTTCATCGTCCCTGGATCCTCTCCTTATTTCACCCATCCCAGTAGGATGGAAACAGGAATTGAACAATTGCCAATAACTATAATGCCTGCAATTCCATACCCCAAAGGGAGAGTGAGATTGCGAACCCAACCGCGGGCAAGCCCCAGTGATTGCAACCAGCTCCCTGCCCCATGGGTTAAATGCAAGCCTAGAGCAAGTTGAGCAAGAATATACAATCCGCTAACCAATGGCTGCTGGAAGCCCCTTACCACCATCGTGTAAATATCAAACTTGTTGTGAATATCGCGGGCGATTACTTCCTTATGATTATCAGGGTCTATTGCTCCAACCGTGAAATGGGCAATGTGATAAACAAGAAACAAAAAGATCACGATGCCCGTGAGCATCATATGGCGGGAAGCCCACGAAGCCTGAATGGTGCCATCTGCACCATAAGGAACTGGCCTGGCGCTGGTGTTTTTATTTCGAAGTACAAAAGCGAGTGTCATGTGGATAGAGAAAATAGCAACGAGGCCAATGCGAGCAACCCAGATGAGTACACCATGACCCATGGTTTGCAGAAATTCGCCATATTCGTTGATGGCTTCTGGGCCCATGAATATAAGAAGGTTGCCGGTCATGTGGCCGAGCACAAAGCCTATTAGTAGAAGGCCAGTGATGCCCATGAAGAATTTACAGCCAATCGAGCTGGATGGAATCGGAACAAAAGAGCTCATGCAATCCTCTCGCTAGAGTCATACAAAAAGTCAATTACGACAATAAAAGCCGATTCTGCTTTAGTATTTATAGTCAATATTGCCATTGCAAGCGAGACCATAACGGGTGAATCTTGGAGAATGACAAAAACCGTTGAAACTGGGAAGATTTTTGGGATTTCTAGCAGCAAAAGCGCGAAATCGATCTCGTTTATTTGGGAATGTCAGCAGGTTGAGCTAACTCCGGTTTGGGGTAGTCGATAACAGTGCGAAGTTTAAGGGTGTTATCAGTATTGCCCCCGGTGACCAAGAAAAAGTGTCCGTTTGTGGTGCCTGCATCGATATTAAGAACAGGGTTGGCATCTGCGGTGAAGTTGGCTTTGGAAATGGGAATCCACGCATTGTTGATGTTTTTGATCCAAGGGTTAGCGAATTCTGCTTTGCGAGCGAAGGTGGTGGAAACTTTGTCGCGTTTGAAATCTTCTATGAAGGAATAATAGCCTTTGAGGTTGATGCCGCCTGTGATGGTGGAAAAAGAAACCATATGGATCCACTTTTTTTGTTCGGAGTGGAAGAAGTGCCCGGAGTAAACGGTGCGGTTGCCTTCAACTTTGGATGATACGAGGAAGCGCAGGGTTTTGCCTATTTTCCAATCGTAATCATAAAATGATTGCCCGCCCGTGCCTTCGCCCCCAAAACGACCGATGCGGGTTTTTTCATCTTTATGAATAAGCTTGGTGCGTTTATCTTCTTCGACTGCTTTGGGATCGTTCTGCCCAGAGTCCCAGACAGAAAAAAGGATGATTTTTTTACCGTTCGCGAGTTCTTGTACGCCAAAGTACCCCTTGTTCCAACCGCAAGCCATGAAGTAGGTGCCGGGCGCAGAGGAAAGGATTTTCATCTCGATGTAAAAAGAGTTGCTTTCGGGTGCAGGGTAGCCTAGGTGAACCGATCTGCAAGCGATGCCCTTGAGTTTTTCATCACCGAGCAAAAGAGCTGGAAGTAAGGTGAAAAATAAGAGTGTGAATGTACGAATATAGGGCATCTTATTTCCTTGCTGTTAAATGAAGTGCAGTTGAAACGGTAGGGCTTATTTTCCCTGTGCTTAGGCGGTGGGCATTTTCACCTTGTAGCGATCTTCTGCGATCTTCTTGATTTTACTGAGGAACTCAGGATAGGTTTTAAGTACCCTGTCGAAATCTTTCTTGGAAAGAATAAAGATATCGCAATCAGTAGTTGCGCGGATGCTAGCGGTACGGGGAGTGGCATTAAGAAGGCTGAGTTCCCCAAAAAAGGCGCCATCGCTCATGGTGTTGATTATTTTGCCCTGATCATCCAGAACTTCGACCGAACCGCTGGAGATGATGAACATTTCGGTGCCAACCTCGCCTTTTTTGATGATGAAATCACCAGGGGCGTAGATATCGGGCCTAAGGTTGATTGCAAGGTTGTAGAGGAAGATCTTGCCAGTGTCTTTGAAGAGCGGAATTTTTTCAAGCACATCACGGCTGACCACTTCCACCCAAATACGGCCATCATTCTCGATGAGGTCGTAGGTTTTCTTGGGCCCCCATCCCCCTGCAGGGTAATTAGGGAAGTCACCTGCGGGTTCTTTTTCCCAGACATCAAAAATGGGCTGGGCAATGCGCCAAGCTGTTTCAACCAGATCGGTTCTGGAGAACAGGGTGGCATCGCCAATCATGCAATTATAGAGAAGGACTTCGTAGCCTGTGCCTCTCGAGGATTCGAAAGACTCGCTATAATCGAAGCGCATGTTAATGGTTTGGGTGGACATGGTTGGTCCGGGAGATTTGCCTTGGACGCGAAGCTCGATGCCTTGATCAGGCTGAATATGGAAGAAAAGACGATTGGGAATTCTGGTGTTACTTGCAGATTGGCCCCTACCAAGAATGTCGGGCGGGTTTTTGAATTGGACCATGATCTCGGTACCTCGTTTCCAGAGGTTTTTACCCGAGCGGAGATAAATAGGCACACCATCCCAGCGCCAATTATCGATGAATAATTTTAAGCATGCGAAAGTTTCGGTGTTGGAAGTAGGAGAAACATCGGCTTCTTGGCGATAGCCAGGCGCTGGGGATTCATCCCATTTTTTACCCGGGCCATATTGCCCACGAACGGTGTGGGTTCGAACCATTTCGGGAGTCATGATGCGAACCGCATCGAGAAGTTCAGATTTTTGATTTCGGATTGCATCGGGCTTAAAGGAAGAAGGAGGCTCCATGCAAAGGTAGGAAAGCATTTGAAACATATGATTTTGGATCATGTCGCGCAGCACGCCCGAGGTTTCATAATACTTACCCCTGCTTTCAACGCCCACGGTTTCCATGACGCTGAACTGAATATGATCGATATGTTCTTTGTTCCAAAGGGGCTCAAAAATCCCGTTGGCAAAGCGGAATGCGAGAATGTTTTGTACTGTTTCCTTGCCCAGATAATGGTCAATGCGGTAAATCTGTTCTTCTTCCCAATGCTTTAAAAGCAGGCGATTTAACTCAACAGCGGATTTAAAATCATGCCCAAATGGTTTTTCGAAGATGCCCCTTACCCAGCCTTTTTCGGAATTCTTAACACCTGATGATTGAAGGTTGGAGGAAACCAGTTCAAATACTGATGGCGGTGTAGCCATGTAAAACAGGGTGTTGCCTTCGGTTTTTAATTTGGCTTCTGTGGCGTTGATTAAAACAGCGAGCCTTTTGTAAGCTTCAGGGTCGGAGAAATCGCCTTGGGTGTATTGAAGTTTTTCGACAAATTCGTTCCACTGGTTTTCATCAAAGACTTTGCGTGTGTTGAATTTTTTAATGTCTTCGGTCATTTTTTTGCGGAAACTCTCGGTGTCGAGGCTGTCGAAAGCGATGCCGATGATTGCGAACTCGCTGCTTAGAAGTCCGCCACAATGAAGGTTGAACAATGCGGGCATGAGGAGCCGCTTGGTAAGGTCTCCCGAGGCGCCAAAGATGACCATGATACAAGGGTCTGCAAGGCGGTCGGTGTATTTGGTAACGCCTTCTGGGGCTTGAACGAATAAATTAGAAGCCATGAAAGGGAACTCCTGCAAAAATAAAATAAGCACTAATAATAATGAGCTAATGTATCAGAAAGAATAATAAAAGTTGCTGAAAAAATCTGACTATTTTGCTTCGGAGGCGAGGGCATCTACCTCGGTTATATTTTGTTGAAGAATTCGTGTGATTTCAGAAATAGTTTTTGGGTGATGGTGCAATTCCATGTGCCTTTCCTCGACAATCGTAACGGTGTCAGACTTGGTAGCAAGGGCACTGCTAAGGGGTACAACGGAGTCGCCTTTACGAGATTCAAAGAGCTGGTTCAAATCGCCTGCAATGGAATGAACTTGAATATGTTCGGAAGGCCGGAGGCCTTGAAAAACTTTGAGGAACGGGTTTTCGAATCCAAGCATATCGATGCTGTTGGGCTGGCTTTGGATTTTGAAAGCGGGGAGAAAAGCGCTGGGGTTATGTTCGTTGAGTTCGGAGCGGAAATTTTTCTGCCAAGAGGGAGTGTGGGCAATCAGACTGCCCAACCTCCCTGTGGGGGTGAAACTAAGGGGTGAACCGTTATGGGGAGTGCCAATGTAAACCACATGGGAAATATTTGGATTAGGTTCAAAAAAAAGAGTCTTTCTTGCAAGTTCGAGCACGCTGGGTTTGCCTTGAAGTTCATTGAAAGGTACCCTGCATAAACCAGAGTAAAGCTTGTCATCGCTATAAACTACCTGAAGCCTGGCGAGAAGGCCGCCCATGCTATGGCCTATAAGCACCATGCGCTTGAGGGCAGGGTTAGCGTTTTTTGGATCTAAGTGGTGGACTGTGCGTTGCAGATTTTCGCGCAGATCTGTGCCATTTAAAACGATGGACCCAGATGTTGGGTACATATAAAACCAGAATTGATAGCGTTCTTTGATGCCTGGGATTTGATCAAGTTCGTTCATGGTTTCCATCCAAGTTGCGGGGGTGGATAGCAAGCCGTGAACAAAAACGACGGGGATTTTATCGGGGTGGTAGGGCTCAGCCATGTAGAGGCCTTGAAATTTGGATTCCCGGTCGCCATCGAGGAAACCCATGATCCAAAGTTTCGAGCTTAGATCTCTTTCGAGCATTTCCTGATAAGCAGCAGAAAAGTCGCCTGCTAAGGGGATTTCTTTGCCACTTACTTTAATGGTGCTGTAGGCTCTTGAGTTTACAACTTCAATCCTACAAAAACCTTTTTCAAGATCTTCATTGGGAAGTATAACGATGGTGGCACTCATTGGGTGCCCAAGATTGTGATAGATATCAAGAGGGTCTGAAGAGCTTGCATTTCCATCGGGGTGGAAGATGACGGGCAGGCCAGCGCCTTTTCTTACATAATAATTGGTCAAGTTATAGTTGGTATCGGTCTTTGGAACGGTAAGGTTTCGAAACAGGTGAATTCTGTTTGGGAATCCGTGGGAGTAAACAGGGAAGGAGGGGATTTTTTCGTGAACGCTCCACTGCCCGTTCATTTGAAAACCTTTGTCTCTGGTGCCATCTTCCAAAACTCTTGCTAGGCAGGCTTGATAAATAGCGGATGCTCTTTGCGTTTTTGGATTATCAAAACCTTCACGATCTAGGATTCGCCAAGCAAAGCAAGCAGCGTAGGCATAATATTCCACACCGGAATAGATATCGGTGTTGTCCGTGAGATCTGCCTTTTCGAACGAAAGCTCCATCATCGATTCTAGGTCGGTGAGGTTTAGGTTTTTTTCTCTGAGGGCTCGTAACAATGATTTAGGGTTGGCTTCTGCAAGCTTCGAGGGTAAATTTTGCGCAAACAAATACTGTTCGGTTTGTTGTGTCCAGCGAGAACTAGGCAAGGGGTAATAACTTGTTTTGTGCTTATTGGGACTTCTGCAACCTGCGGATAACAATAAGCTTGATAGCAGTAGGAATAGTACCGGAAATCTTCGCACCCGCACATGATTCACAAGCATCCCACCTTTGCTAAAAAGAACAATAAAATGATATAACGAGCGGGGAGAAGTTCCAGCAAGACCAAACCAGTAAAGGGCCGTAAGGTTAGGCTTTTGCTACGATTGTGGCAAGATGGGGGCTTTGCTGTTGATGCGACATGTTCAATCAAGGCGAACAGCTTCACGATCGAGGTAGATCGACCTGGGCAAAAGTAAGATCGTAAAGATTCGTAGGCTTAGCCCTGCTTGGGTAGATGTTTTTTTGCAAATGCGCGGTAGGCCTGCCAATCGATGGGGCTCATGGAATGTTTGCCCGCTCGGATGAAGTAGCCTAGGGTGCCGTCTGAGAGTTTTCCCAACTCGGGCATGTTGGGAGAGGCGAGGCCGGTTGCGCCTACGAATTTATAAGTTCCTTCTGCAGCTTTAAGCACATCAAACTGGCCTTCGGGGTTGGCCCAAGTATCTTCGACAGCGTTGGTGAAAAGCACAGGTCGGGGGGCGCAGAGTGCGACTAGGCAATTCTGATCGAATGGAAGTTTATCGGTCTGGGTGTTGAATTCTTTAAACGCATCATTGAACCAATGGGGGAAGGAAGTGTTGATGCGCTGTACGGATTCGCCAACTTTTCCTCTGCTAGGTGCGGTGCCTCCGCAGCCCGCTTGATTAGGAATTGCCATCGCTACACGCTCATCAAACGCAGCAGTAAGAAGAGCGGTTTTCCCTAATCTAGAATGGCCCACGACAATAACGCGTTTGGGATCAAGCTCGGGTTGATTAACGAGTACATCAATTGCCCGCATGATGCCCCAGCTCCATGCTGCGACGGTGCCCCAAGCGTTTTTGCCTGTGGGTGCGATCCCCGCTTTTTCGAGATGAGGTTGGATACCCATGCGTTTATCTTTCACATCGGGATCAACATCGCCTGCGTAAAAGGTTGCAACTGCAAAGCCCTCTGCAAGGGTTTCCTCGATATTCCAAGTATCTTTCTGCATGCCCCGGCCTTTTTCAGATGCCTGATTGTTTACAACCCCAGGGTAGCGATCATACATCCAAGCGGTCGGGATTTTGATCGCAGTATCATCAACAAGCACATGGTTGCCTGCGAAGTTCATGCCGATGAATACAGGCACTTTTTCTTTGCGCTCTGCGGGGATTGCAAGAAGCATTTTAATGGTGGGAGTTGAAGGCGGGCCGAAAGAGATCTCGATTTCCTTGAGGATGCCTTTACCTGCGAAAGCTTTGGGGTCGTGGGACAGTACCTTGCTTGTGACTGCAACGGTTTGGGTGGGGTAATACCCATACATGTAATGTTGGAATAGTTGTTTAAGTTCGGGCCTGCGCTTGTGGAACCAAGCAGCCTTATCTGCAACCTTGGTGCCATCGAGGAAGATCAGAGGGTCGGGCAGGTTTACTACCGAGGGTAGCTTTGTAATATCAGGCAGGGCAGGGGTTTCTGCTGCGAATGCAAAGGGGGTACAAGCCATGGAGGCGAGGAAGGTTCTACGGTTCAACATGATTAAACCTTTCGAGATGCTATAAGTTTTAATTAAGATTCTTTGCGAACGCCTGCAGCCTTTAGTTCTTCGAGTTGTTTTGCAGAATCAGCGCCTAGTGTGTTCCCTGCAAGGTAAAGCCTGAGGAATGGTGCAAAGCGTTTTGCGCCTGCAAAATCGGCCTTGCATGAATCCACCAAAGGTTTGAGGTCTGCAATCTTATTGCGTTCGATGATAAGCATGCGAAGATCGGTCTGCTTTGATAAAGGTGCAAGATCTGAAACTTGGTTATCGCTGAGGTCTAAGGTGGAAATCCGGGTGACTGTGGCCAAGGGTGCAAGGTTGGATATCTGGTTTTTGGGAAGCGAAAGGGAAGAAAGCTTTGCGAGGTTCTTTACACTCGAGATGTCTGAGATTTTGTTGTTGCCTAGGTAGATGGCATTGAGTGCGGTAAGTTTTTCGAGTGCGGAGATGTCTGCAATTTGGTTGCCTGAAAGTTCGATGTACTGGAGTTTGATCAACCCTGCGATAGGTTTGATGTCTGAGATTTTGTTGTTAGCGAGGTCGAGAGATTGCACATTGGCAAGATCTTTGATGGGCTTGAGGTCTGTGATTTGATTGTTGGAAAGGCGGATAAGGGCGAGGTTCTTGCACTTTTCGAGACCTTGAAGATCTTTGATGGATTTGCCTGGGGCTTCGAGGATGAAGAGTTTAAGGAGTTTTTCTGCAGTGAGGTCGCCCATGGGTTCCTGGATGATCCTGCGGATTTCCATTTCAAGGGCTTTGTCTGCAATGGGGCCAGCGGCTTGGGTTGTCGTGGAAAAGATTACCAACAGAAGAAGTGTGGGAATCAATTTTGAATACAGTGCATGAATCATGGTAGGCCCTTAAAAAGCAGGTCAAAGGCAGGTTTGAAAAACAAGGAGAGCAGGGCCATTCCCTGCAAGCACTCCATTTGCAATAGTTTCCTCGATTTTATGGCCGAGTGCAAGAACTCTGTTGGGAGTTAGCATTTATTATGAAGAAGCAATTATTAAAAGCGTTCGATGAAAACCACGGAGGTATCATCGTGCCTACCATTGCCCTGGGTGAAGGCATTGGAATCATCAAAAAGGGCAGCCATGACTTTTTCGATGGGCTCACCTATATTCTTTTTCATGGTTGCAGAGATTCCAGCGATACCAAATTCAACATGCACTTCCTGATCGGGGAAAGCTTCCTGCAAACCATCGGTATAAAACAGAAGTCTGCTTTTGGGTGGGATGTTGAAAGTGTGCTGTTCGTATTCTGCACCTTCAAAAAGGCCCAGGGGCATTCCGCCTACTTCTTCATCTGAAACATTGGTGACTTCGCCTGTTTCTATGGATTGAATTAACGGTGCGGGGTGGCCTGCAGAGCACCACTGAAATTCATGCGTATCACCATTAAGAATGCCATAGGCCAAGGTGATAAAACCACCATCTGCACTAACGATAGCTTGTTCGCAAAGGTTTCTATTTACCGTAGCGACGAAATCCGATGGTTTTAAATGTTCATCATCTTTGAGCATGCGCACGAGGGTGTGCATGGTGATAACCGACATGCAGGCTTTCATGCCATGGCCCGAGGCATCGCCAACTAAAACTACAAATTTGTTAGATTTCAAACCGAAGAGGTCGTAATAATCGCCACCCGCCATGGTTACAGCTTGGCCCCCAAGCACCTTAACTTGGGAAGGTTCGTAGCGTGCGCAGGCCCGGTAGCCAACAGGGGGTTTAATGTTTTTTGGAACGATGGTTTCTTGAAGCTTGCGAACCGATTCGACTTCTTCACGAAGTTTTTCAGCGAGCTTTTGTTCCCGCTCTGCTTTAACGGATTCAACCACACTATCCATCATCGCATTCAGCAGGAAGAGGAAGTCGCCATTAGGATCGCGCAAGATGTACGATTTCATACCTGCCATCATGTAACGGGCTAGGCGGTAAATATCTTCGGACATACAGCCACAAACAATCGGTGTCTGGGGCCTTAGTGCCCGGATTTCCTTGAATAGCTCAAACGAGGCTTCCAAATCTGGAAACCGGGTGGATAGCAGCACCACACTTAAATCTTTGATGGATAATAGGCTGGTACTAAAATGCTCTTTACTAGTTGCAATGGTGATATCGTTATCGCCCGCCCCAAGATACATAGTCATGAGATCAACTTGTTCAGTATCTTCCCACCCGATTAGAATTTTCACAACACGCTCCAAAACGAAAAAAGAATGAGTAATAATGTATCATTTTATTGTATTTGAGGATTGATGTGATGGTGTAATGATTAATCTCTTTTTCTTAAAAGTTCTGCTTCCGTATCATTCATTCTCGAATCGTAGTTATTCAGGTAATCAGCACTCATAAACTCAATTATGCCAAATCGAAACCTTCCTGATTCCAAATTGCCTCAATTAAGGCTACAATCTTTACTTCTGCCCTAAATATATAGTAGGCTTCTGCCCGGAGAACCTTATGCTTCGAAGAATCTTTCCAATAAGCCTGCTTTTAGTGATGCTTGGGGCTTTGGGATTTCTCCAAGCTTGGCAGAAAGATTACAAAGACCAGCTCCCTTTCATCCCCCCCAAAACCCCGCAAGATTCCCTCAAAGCCTTTAAAGCCAGACCAGGTTTCAAGATTGATCTCATTGCTTCAGAACCTCTCATCGGTTCCCCCGTTGCAATGGACTTCGATGAAAATTCAAACCTCTATGTCGCTGAGTACCCCGAGTATAATGCCTATGCCAACCCAGATTTTAAACAGCAGGGCCGTATCAAGCTTCTGCAAGATTCAAATAACGATGGCATCTACGATAAAAGCACTATCTTCGCTGATAACATCCCCTACGCTGCATCTGTCTTTTGCTACGATGGTGGCATCTTCGTTGGCGCTGCTCCTGACATCTGGTTTCTTAAAGACACCAACAACGATGGCAAAGCCGACATTAGGAAAAAAGTTCTCACAGGATTTGGCAGAGACCACGCTGGCGAAGCAATGCTCAACTCTTTCCGCTGGGGGCTTGATAACCGCATTCATATTTCCACAGGTATGGCGGGTGGCGAAATCCGCCTAGGCGATGATTCCAAAGGAAACTCCACTCAGGTTCGTAATCAAACCATTCT
>CALARU010000100.1 GCA_937888715.1 uncultured Planctomycetaceae bacterium
TTTTTTAGTATTGCAGGTGCTTTGGCAAGGAAGCTAATAAGGGGTAGGACGCCCCACTTTCTTATTGGCTTATTTTAAGCTTTGCCTGTGCTGAATTCCAATCCCCGACAACAGCATTAACTTCCCTTGAAACTCTTTCACGCCAGATTCTTAGCTTGATTGTCTTACCCGGATCCATGGAACTAACAACATTAATGAAGTGGTTTTCATTGCGAATCACGACATTATCAATCTGCAAGACCACATCCCCTTTTCGGATTCCAGCAAGCGCAGCGGGGGTTTCAGGATAAATCGACTCAACCAAAGCGCCCTGCAATCTTTCCAACCCAAGCTTTTGAGCATCTGCAGATTCAAAAGAAGGCGCAACTTGAAGGCCAAGGTATCCCCGAGAAACCACACCTTTATCCAAAAGATTCCGTACCACTTTTTTAACCATGTTGATGGGAATACTAAAGGCAACCCCGCTATTATTGCCACTATGCGATGCGATCGCAGTATTTAACCCGATGATTTCGCCATCAATATTTGCAAGAGGGCCACCGCTCGAACCCGGATTGATAGCTGCATCAGTTTGCAGAAAATCCTTGATGCGGATGGTGTTACCCAGGCTAACTTGGCCACGCTCGCGGGCGCTGATAATTCCGTGGGTTACGGTTTGATGCAGACCAAAAGGGCTGCCAAAAGCAAGCACCCACTGCCCGACTTTTACCTGCTCGCTATCCCCCAAAGGCGCAGTCACAAGCGATTCAATATCTTCAAGCTTAAGCAAGCCGATATCGGATTCAGGATCAGACCAAACCTGAACAGGATGAAGAATTCGGTTGTCATGAAGAGTGATGGTAATCTGCTGGGGCTGGGATTGTGAAATAACATGATTATTAGTGATGACAAAAACACCTGCCTGCCCAGGAACACGAATAAGCACACCCGAGCCTGACTCATCAACTGATTTGCCTTTTTTCCCGGGCTTCAGAGCTTCAACAGAAACCACTGCAGGCGAAATTTTACGGGAAACCGTTTCAAATCGTTCGCCCAATCTGACCGATTCACCAGGGGGAACTGCAGCCTTATTATCGCCATCAGCATGAAGATCAGCGCCATTCTGGAATCTTGAGCCAACAATCCCACCACAAAACGCACAACCACCCAAGAAAAGGGCCAACATGACTGATTTCATAAAAGTCCCCAAATTTTGAAGCGAAGGCGAAAGGGTGTGATTCAAAATCCCGAATGGGAAAAGAACCCTCGTAAAGTAACTGTTCAATTCTAACGCTGAATTTAAGAAAGATTGCAAAAGTGAGCGGTTTTTAGGAAAGTTCCTGCCCTACCTATTCGTTATAAAACGAACCTGGCTCGGGAAATTATTCCCAAGCCAGGAAAATTCATCAAAGTTCCAACCGAGAACCTTAAGATTCATAATCTGCCAAGTTCACTGATTCCATACTATCCACCAATCCTAATGCGCGATCAGAAATCTTCGCCCAGCCTGCATTACTGCGGCTGCTTTGGGTATCCCAACCATTACCTTCTTCCATTTCCTTTTTGCAGGAAATACAAAAAGTGCTGTAAGGAAGAGCTTGCAAACGGCCTACTGGAATTTTCTTATTACAAGATTCGCATGTCCCGTAACTCCCATTCTTTAACTTTTCCAAAGCCCGATCAATCTGGGACAACTCATCCGATTCAAGCTCTGCAAGTTGGCAGTTGACTTCTTCATTGCCTGCATCAAACGCCTCATCTGCGCTATCACGCCCATCGCTAAAATGCAGAGAATCAAGATCACCCAGCAACTTGGCGCGCAAGTCTGTGCGTCGGGCTATTAATACTTTGTGCAATTGTAATAGTGCATCTACTCGAGCCATGATCCACCTCTATTTCTTAAAGTCTCTTACAAAAGAAACCAATGTAATTTATAATTGAGCCAGAGAAAAATCTTTGACTTTGGGCAACGCTTTGTTCTTATGCTAAGCCAAACTCTAGCATCCAAAGAAGAGAGCAAAAACCTTGTCAGAGATGAGATTCTAACCTGAGTTAGAAAGTGTTTTTCCCTGCCGTCAAAAGTATATACGTTATAAACAGGGAAAGAGTTCGCACAAACAACAAAACTTTAGACTAATTTTAGAAATATAAGTTTCAGAAAGACAAAAGTAACAATAAAAAGGATTTTAATGGTTGTAAAGGGCATGAAAAAAGCCTCCCCAATTTTAGAGGAAGCTCATCATAAATCGCAAGTTTTAATCAAATAAATAAATGGACTCTTGGTAATCAGCTTAAGGATTGGAAAGAATCGAGGATATCCCAGAAAGCTCGGAACCCGGGGCCAAATACCAGAGCCTAGGCATTAAAGCATCAGGAAGATTGGCAAAGTTAAAGGAGGCTTGCGGGGAATTTTTACCCGAACGAACTTCCAAAAACAAATCGGTGAAAGACTTGGGTTTTTCGTAACGGATCGCTTTATTATCTTCAGAAAGACCAGCCAGCTTGCGGGCTTCAGCAACTGCATCTTCAAGGGTCCCGATCTGATCAACCAGACCATACTTAAGGGCTTGATCGCCTGTAAAAATACCGCCATCAGCACGATAACGCGTGTAGGTCTTGCCTTCGATTTTGGGGCCAGGGCCAGCTTGCAAAGGATCGATGGTAATCTTTTCGAGAAATTTGTTTTTAAGTTCCGGCCTACCATCTTCCACGATTTTTATAAACAGGTTGTAGGATTGATCAACCATATCCTGCCAAACCTGCCTTTCCTTGGCCCCCATCTCTTTGAAAGGCGACCCGCTATCTTTAATTTCGCCCTGCTTGATGGTAATCATCCCTGCACCAATCTGCTTGCTTAAGCCTTCAATATTGGGAAAGGATGCATAAACACCAATAGAACCCGTCATGGTAGTGCGCTCTGCAAAGATTTTTGAAGCAGGCATTGCAACATAATACCCCCCCGATGCCGCCAAGCTTCCCATGGAAACTACAAGATGAGGCATAGCATGAAGTTTTTTTGCATCGTTACCCTGTTTTAATTCAACCAGCCTACGATGCAAATCGTCACTTGCAGTAATACTGCCACCGGGGCTGTTAACACGAAGCACAACCGCCTTAACATTTTTATCTTTGGAAGCTTGAGAAATCTGCTTATGAACAAAGCCCAGAGTGCCTTCCATAATAACGCCTTCAAGGTTGATGATTGCAACTTTATCCTTGGAAGTGGTGCTGCCTGAATAGTGGGTTTCAGAAAGTTGGGTAGAAGAGGAAAAATCAGTAGCAGTTCCACCCCCAACCGCGGCTGCCCCCAAACAAGCAAGAAAGGCAAATCCGCCTAGTAAAACATTCATCACCAGAGAAATGGCAAGCAGGCAACCAACAAGGGAGGAACGCTGCTGTGGTGCTGGATAGTAAGGGGGAAAAGGGGAAGGGTTATTAAAATCAGACTGGCTCATGTTGAATCATCCCTATGTAGTTAAAAATCATCTACCACAATGATAGATGTTTATTTTAGGGTTGAAAGGAAATACCTGCCAAGCTTGCGAAAATAGTTTTATGGGTTAGTTTGTTAAATCACTGCCTTGGAAGGCAAAGAATTATAGGAGATAAAAACATGAAGTTACGCTGCAGGATGGATGGCCTAATCGTACCCGCAAGGGTGGAATCGAGCCGTCTTTTGGCATGGGATGGCGAAGAAAGCTTCGAATTGGGAAAAATGGAGGCAAGTTTTTATGAAATTGTGGAAGCAAACCAATCAGAATGGCAGGAATTGGCAAGAAAAGGCTACAGAATTTTAAGGTGGGCTTCCGATTTTAAGCCCTCAAAACCCACAATTTACCCCACAAACCACTAATACTAGTTGCCAGAAGGCAATAAATGTCCTAATAAATCAATGATGGCTTATTTTGGGGACGTAGCTCAACTGGTTAGAGCACCGGCCTGTCGAGCCGGATGTTGCGGGTTCGAGTCCCGTCGTCCTCGCTCCAAACTGTAGCCTTCGAAAGAACCCCAGGAATTATTGTTCCTAGGGTTCTTTTTTTTATACCCCGCACACCTCCCAAAAACTCTATATGAAGTAGGCACCGGCTCTACCTACGCTTCTCATCATAAAAATCCTGCGCCAGAACACTTTAAAGTAAACCAACACAAACAATACATTAAAGATACTTAATATAAATACAGGGTTACCTCACTGGTGTGCTCCAACTTTCACAAAAAACAACCCAGATAAAATTCCATACTTGAACACTGCCCTGGATCGGGATTCACGAAATCCTCGTGATTTACTTGCTTGCCCAACGGCCATCAATCTGCTAATTTGCCCCCAAGGTTTATATACTAAACCTAAGCTCGAATTTACGAGTATATCTATAGATCGAATTACGGAATTTCAGGAACCATCCATGATCGAATTCAAGAACCGTGTTTTATTTGTTGGCTTTGGCGCTGTAGCCCGTTGCTCCATTCCCGTGCTAATGGACCATGTTAAAATCCCAACCAAAAATATAACCATCATGGATTTTGATTCCAACGATGAAGCCCTGCGCCCTTGGATCGAAAAAGGCATCACCTTCGTCAAAAACCGCGTTACCCGCGAAAACATGGGCACCCTTCTTGGACAGTATGTTTCCAAAGGCGATGTCATCATCGATCTCGCTTGGAATATCGATTGCTGCGAAATTCTGACTTGGTGCCATGAGCATGGCGTACTCTACATCAATACCTCGGTAGAAGTCTGGGATCCTTACGAAAACGCAGAAAAACTCCACCCAACCGAGCGCACTCTTTATCACAGGCACATGAAACTGCGCAAACTCATTGCGTCGTGGAAGGAGCCTTCCGTTACCGCGGTATTAGAGCATGGCGCAAACCCAGGCCTCATCAGCCATTTCACCAAACATGGCCTTTTGGATATCGCAAGCCATGCACTTGCAGACAAACTTTTCAAAGGCGCACAGGCAGAACTTATTGCAGAACATGCAAAGAAACAAGAATTCAACCACCTTGCACACCAACTGGGCGTTAAGGTGATCCACTGCAGCGAACGCGATACGCAAATCACCGATCAACCAAAATTAGTGAACGAATTCTTGAACACATGGAGTGTTGAAGGATTTCGAGAAGAAGGAACGACAACTGCGGAAATGGGCTGGGGCACTCACGAAAAAGAACTTCCCGCTTTTGCCTACGAGCACAAGGATGGACCAGGAAGCCAAATCTGCCTCGCACGCATGGGCATCAACACTTATGTAAACAGCTGGGTTCCCAACTACAGCATAGTTGGCATGGTGGTAAGGCATGGCGAAGCTTTCAGCATCACCGAAAAACTTACGGTGCGCGAAGGAGACAAAGCCATCTACAGGCCCACCGTTCACTATGCTTACTGCCCTTGTGATGCAGCAATCGCATCTTTGAATGAGCTTAAGAGCAACCGTTACAATCTTCAGCCAAAAATTCGCATCATGACGGATGAAATTACTTCAGGCGAAGATATCCTAGGCGCCTTGATTATGGGCCATCCTTACAAATCTTGGTGGTGCGGTTCAGATCTTTCCATCGAAGAATCGCGCAGGAAAGTTCCACACCAAAACGCAACGACACTTCAGGTCGCCATCTCCGTGGTCGCTGCCTTCATGTGGATGATCGAAAATCCTGAAAAGGGCGTGGTACTGCCCGATGATCTTCCCCACGACTTTGTCTTAAAGATTTCTAAGCCTTATCTTGGGAAGTTTATTTCCGTCGCTTCTGATTGGACTCCGCTTCGTGATTACGCCAATGCTTTTAATGGCTACAACAAACCAGAGCAGGATTTATCCGATCCATGGCAGTTTAAAAACTTCCTGATCAATGATGGGGATTAACTTT